>NZ_CP049742.1:0-5000 GCF_015482585.1 Mangrovibacillus cuniculi
CATACCTCCTCAGATTATATATAGTTTACGAGCTAAAGCGATTTAGCTCGTATTTTTTTGTCGCGTGACGCGACAACTAGGCGTTGGCCACGTGATGTGGCCGGAACTTAGCGTAGTATCCATAATGTTGTTTTTAGAATTCGTGACGCGACAACTAGGCGATGGCCACGTGATGTGGCCGGAACTTAGCGTAGTATCCTTTAATTTCCTAGATTTCCGCGACAACTTTATGCTGCCAGCTTTTCTAGCGGCAAGTCGCCGAAGCCACCGAGAAGAGAGCGGTTCCCCATTGACAAGTCGCCGAAGCCGCGGAGAAGAGAGTGATTTACATCGGCAAGTCGCCAAAGCCACGGAGAAGAGAGTGGTTCCCCCGCGGCAAGTCGCCAAAGCCGCCCCGTGTTCAGCAATCCCTAGGCGACAAACGCCAAAAGTCGCCATAAGCCCCGCAATCCCCATGCGGCAAATCCCACAAGTTGCCTCACCACACCTCAAATCTCCAAAATATAAAAAAAGGATTCTATCTAATAAAATAGAAGTTAATAGATGCATATAGAAGAACGGAGTGAGCATGTGAACATACTTTTTACTTTTGAACCAAATCAAGATTTTCAACAGCACTTTCAGTCAACGTATCAGGACCTTCATTGGACATTCGCCAAATCTATAAGGGAAGCGGAGAAGCGATTAAGTGATGCAGAAGTAATCGTTACATACGGAGAAGATTTAAGAGATCAACATATTGAACAAGCAACTAATTTGAAATGGATTATGGTTGTTTCAGCAGGCTTGGAGAAAATGCCTTTCGCTTCTATACAGAAGAAAATATTCTAGTTACAAATGCGAGAGGAATTCATGCAATCCCAATGGCGGAGTATACATTAGGTGTCATGATTCATCACGCGAAGCAGATGAAACTGTTAGCACAGCAGGAAGAGGAACATCTATGGAATAGAAGAGTGCCAATGCAAGAACTCTATGGACAAACGGCAATGATTGTAGGAGCTGGTGCAATTGGAACGAGAATTGCACACATTCTCAAAGCGTTTACTATGAATGTGATTGGAGTTAACACATCGGGGACTTTACCAACTCCGTTTGACGAGGCATACTCAATGGAAGATATGGATCAAGCTCTTCCAAATGCGGATTATATTATCTCCATCCTTCCGAGTACTCCAAGCACTATTGATTTTTGGAGAAAACCCCATTTTAAACTAATGAAGTCAACTGCTGTTTTTATAACATTGGTAGAGGAGATGCTGTTGACGATAAAGTTTTATTGGATACCATGAACAATAATGAGATTGCACATGCTTATTTAGATGTTTTTAAACATGAGCCTCTTCCAAGTGAGCACGCATTTTGGAAACAGGAGAACATCACAGTGACTCCGCATATTTCAAGCATCACCAAAAATATCTTCCAAGATCTTTTGAAATCTTTGAGCAAAACCTAAAGCTTTTTATAGAAGGACAAGAAGACTTCCAGAATATAATAGACGTGAAAAGAGGGTATTAACGATGAAAATATATACAAAAACAGGTGACAAGGGGCAAACGTCTCTAATCTATGGTTCGCGCGTTGCAAAAAATGATCTTCGAGTGGAGGCGTATGGAACGTGTGATGAAGCAAACTCCGTAATTGGTGTAAGTCTTAGTTTTCTAGATGCTGTGACATTTGAAGGGAAAGAGGCATTCGTGGAGTCTTTGCAAAGAGTACAAACCGAATTGTTCCACGTTGGAGCTGAGCTTGCTACACCCCAAGATAAAAAAGTAACATGGGAACTAAAGGATCAGCACATTAGTATGTTGGAGACGGAGTTAGACAAGTGGGAAGAAGCACTACCTCCGCTTAGACAATTTATTCTACCTTCTGGACATCCAACAGGTGCTCAACTTCACGTTGCTCGTACGATTGTTAGAAGAGCAGAAAGAATAGCGGTTGGAATCGATGGAGTAAATCCATTAGTACTATCTTACCTAAACCGATTATCCGATTACTTATTTGTTGCAGCCAGGTATGTAAATCTACAACTTCAGAAACCAGAGACGCCTTTGCAGATAAAATGATAGTGCATTAGGTAGATACCTTCCTTACGTACTAAAACGTTTGACAGATTCTTCACTAGAGGAGTACACTGTTTATAAAGATTATAAAGTAAGAATAAATACCTTTAAAGGAAGAGAGGTGCATGATGGTGTCCCATGAACACTTACGTGAAGCACTAGATACTTTAAAAAGCACGGGCGTCCGGATTACACCACAGCGCCATGCAATACTTGAATACATGATTGGAGCAATGTCTCATCCAACTGCAGATGATATCTATAAAGCGTTAGAGGGAAAATTCCCTAATATGAGCGTAGCTACAGTCTACAACAACTTACGAGTTTTTAAAGAGGTTGGGCTGGTAAAAGAATTAACATATGGAGATGCTTCCAGTCGTTTTGACTTTGTTACAACAGATCATTATCATGTCATTTGCGAGGACTGCGGTAAGATGGTAGATTTTTCTTACCCTGGACTAGATGAAGTTGAACAACTAGCTGCACATGTCACTGGATTTACCATTAGTCATCATAGAATGGAAATCTACGGATCGTGTCCAGAGTGTTCTAATAAAAAGAAACATTAAAAAGGTGCTGATTGCCAGCACCTTTTTCTTATAATATCAGCTATTGTTGAATTGTTTTCTTTGAATTATATGATTCATCAAAATCTTTTCCTTCTAATGAAGGATCTAACGTTAGTGGTTCATTGCAATACATACACATATCTACACGTCCTAGTACTTTCGTTAGTTTGTTACAATTGGACAAACTACTTGTACTGCTCTTGTGGAAAGCATTCCAATCCAAAAGTATACGACAGTGCTGAAAATAATAGATAATAAACCAAGCAACATAAAGATTGTCATAACGATGGGGTATGATTTAAAGAAAATACCTCCATACATAATGATGAAGCCAATAAATACTAAGCTTAAGGCAAATGTTCTAATCTTATTAATTTTATTCGAGTACTTAGCCATTTCGTCTCCCTATAATTGCTAGTCTATCACACAGACTTGGAACATTCACCAGTTTCTAAGGGAGGAAAAAGCGAAATTACGTCGAATAATGTCTAAAAAGTAGTTAGGAGTGGGATACATGGAAGCAAAACTAAGACCGATCTACCAAGAGCGAGCTAGCCATCCAACACATTAGGAATTGTCCTTATAGAGAAAAAATATAGTAAGCCCAGTTACAGATACGTTTGATGTAATTCTTTTTGTCATATTAAAACAAGCGGAAGAAGATGTATTCATTAAACATTATTCTTTTGATGAGAAAAAAGCAGCTCTTCTTAGTGACGGAAAAACAAGTGTTAGAGTGGCTATTACTAGGAAGTAATCGAAAAATCATTGACTGGTTAATGAACGGGAAAATTGTGTTTGATAGGAATGAATATATTGAGAAGTTAAAAACTGAATTAAACGAGTTTCCTTTCCACGGTAGAAAGTTAAAAATGGGCATTGAGTTTGCTCGCTTGATTAGAAGGTATCGTGACGGGAAGTCCTTTTTTGAAAGTCATCAATATTTAGATGCTTACAATCACATTGTTCATTCTCTTCACCATTTGGCAAGATTAGCTGTCATTGACCATGGTTTTCATCCGGAAGTTACAGTCTGGAATCAAGTGAAAAAAATTGAACCAGAAATTTATAAATTATATGAAGAATTAGTTATGAGTGAAGAGACGATGGAGAAAAGATTAGAGCTGTTGTTCTTGGCTAGTGAACTACTTATACTTCAAAAAGTAGAGCAAGGGTCTGCTCATTTATTCGGTGTATTAGAAGAAAAGATTCGTGGTCTATTCAGGATTGTTAAAACATGAAGAAGTAAAGAGTTACGGAATAGATCTAACTGGTATGCTCGAATTCTTAATTGAAAAGCACCAAGTTCATATTCAATTAGAAGAAACAAAGGGGTAGGAATCTATCACCGCTACTATGCGAAAAAAAACTTTTGAAATCCGTTGACTTTTTGAATAGTATCTTGATATATTAAACGTCGCTGCTGACGGATTAGTAGCGACAAAAAAAATGAAAAAAGTTGTTGACTTCGACTTGTTAATGTGTTAAATTAATAAAGTCGCTGAAAAAGACATTGAACTTTGAAAACTAAACAAACCAAGTGCCAACGTTTAATTCAGTTGTTTCTATGAAACAACAAAACAAGTTTTTTATGAGCTAATCAAACATCTATTGGAGAGTTTGATCCTGGCTCAGGACGAACGCTGGCGGCGTGCCTAATACATGCAAGTCGAGCGGACTTGTGGGAGCTTGCTCCCGCAAGTTAGCGGCGGACGGGTGAGTAACACGTGGGTAACCTGCCTGTAAGATTGGGATAACTCCGGGAAACCGGGGCTAATACCGAATAACATCATTTGTCGCATGACAGATGATTCAAAGGTGGCTTCGGCTATCACTTACAGATGGACCCGCGGCGCATTAGCTAGTTGGTGAGGTAACGGCTCACCAAGGCGACGATGCGTAGCCGACCTGAGAGGGTGATCGGCCACACTGGGACTGAGACACGGCCCAGACTCCTACGGGAGGCAGCAGTAGGGAATCTTCCGCAATGGACGAAAGTCTGACGGAGCAACGCCGCGTGAGTGAAGAAGGTTTTCGGATCGTAAAACTCTGTTGTTAGGGAAGAACAAGTACCGTTCGAATAGGGCGGTACCTTGACGGTACCTAACCAGAAAGCCACGGCTAACTACGTGCCAGCAGCCGCGGTAATACGTAGGTGGCAAGCGTTGTCCGGAATTATTGGGCGTAAAGCGCGCGCAGGTGGTTTCTTAAGTCTGATGTGAAAGCCCACGGCTCAACCGTGGAGGGTCATTGGAAACTGGGAAACTTGAGTGCAGAAGAGGAAAGTGGAATTCCACGTGTAGCGGTGAAATGCGTAGAGATGTGGAGGAACACCAGTGGCGAAGGCGACTTTCTGGTCTGTAAC
>NZ_CP049742.1:7500-10000 GCF_015482585.1 Mangrovibacillus cuniculi
CTGCTGGATATGTGCGCTCAAGCAGTAAGACTGGTAACGAGGCAAATCCCGTTACCGTAAGGTCAAGCTGTGATGACGAGGGAATTATAGTACCGAAGTACCTGATTTCACACTGCCAAGAAAAGCCTCTAGCGAGGAAGAAGGTGCCCGTACCGCAAACCGACACAGGTAGGCGAGGAGAGAATCCTAAGGTGTGCGAGAGAACTCTCGTTAAGGAACTCGGCAAAATGACCCCGTAACTTCGGGAGAAGGGGTGCTCTGATAGGGTGAAAGCCCGAGAGAGCCGCAGTGAATAGGCCCAGGCGACTGTTTAGCAAAACACAGGTCTCTGCGAAGCCGCAAGGCGAAGTATAGGGGCTGACGCCTGCCCGGTGCTGGAAGGTTAAGGAGAGGGGTTAGCTCACGCGAAGCTCTGAACCGAAGCCCCAGTAAACGGCGGCCGTAACTATAACGGTCCTAAGGTAGCGAAATTCCTTGTCGGGTAAGTTCCGACCCGCACGAAAGGCGTAACGATCTGGGCACTGTCTCAACGAGAGACTCGGTGAAATTATAGTACCTGTGAAGATGCAGGTTACCCGCGACAGGACGGAAAGACCCCGTGGAGCTTTACTGCAACCTGATATTGAATTTTGGTACAGCTTGTACAGGATAGGTAGGAGCCTTGGAAGCCGGAGCGCCAGCTTCGGTGGAGGCATTGGTGGGATACTACCCTGGCTGTATTGAACTTCTAACCCGCGCCCCTTATCGGGGTGGGAGACAGTGTCAGGTGGGCAGTTTGACTGGGGCGGTCGCCTCCTAAAAGGTAACGGAGGCGCCCAAAGGTTCCCTCAGAATGGTTGGAAATCATTCGTAGAGTGTAAAGGCACAAGGGAGCTTGACTGCGAGACCTACAAGTCGAGCAGGGACGAAAGTCGGGCTTAGTGATCCGGTGGTTCCGCATGGAAGGGCCATCGCTCAACGGATAAAAGCTACCCCGGGGATAACAGGCTTATCTCCCCCAAGAGTCCACATCGACGGGGAGGTTTGGCACCTCGATGTCGGCTCATCGCATCCTGGGGCTGTAGTCGGTCCCAAGGGTTGGGCTGTTCGCCCATTAAAGCGGTACGCGAGCTGGGTTCAGAACGTCGTGAGACAGTTCGGTCCCTATCCGTCGTGGGCGTAGGAAATTTGAGAGGAGCTGTCCTTAGTACGAGAGGACCGGGATGGACGCACCGCTGGTGTACCAGTTGTCTTGCCAAAGGCATCGCTGGGTAGCTATGTGCGGAAGGGATAAGTGCTGAAAGCATCTAAGCATGAAGCCCCCCTCAAGATGAGATTTCCCATTCGTAAGAAGTAAGATCCCTGAAAGATGATCAGGTAGATAGGTTCGAGGTGGAAGCATGGCGACATGTGGAGCTGACGAATACTAATCGATCGAGGACTTAACCAAGTCAAACTTGGTGATTCTCGGCAATACGCTTTGGTGGCGCGCAGTATTTAGTTTTGAAAGAACAACGTTCTTTTACATGTACATAGTCTGGTGGCGATAGCGAGAAGGTCACACCCGTTCCCATCCCGAACACGGCAGTTAAGCTTCTCAGCGCCAATGGTAGTTGGGGGTTCTCCCCTGTGAGAGTAGGACGTCGCCAGGCTATTTAGTTATTTTATACTAAATAAACATTTCATCTATAGTAGTCTTCTAAAAAAACTTTTTTTAAAAAAGGGTTGACGGTTACTAACGAAAGATGATATGATGATTTGGTCGCTGATTTTCAGCTACTAACATTGAACTTTGAAAACTAAACAAACCAAGTGCCAACGTTTAATTCAGTTGTTTCTAGGAAACAACAAAACAAGTTATTTATGAGCTAATCAAACATCTATTGGAGAGTTTGATCCTGGCTCAGGACGAACGCTGGCGGCGTGCCTAATACATGCAAGTCGAGCGGACTTGTGGGAGCTTGCTCCCGCAAGTTAGCGGCGGACGGGTGAGTAACACGTGGGTAACCTGCCTGTAAGATTGGGATAACTCCGGGAAACCGGGGCTAATACCGAATAACATCATTTGTCGCATGACAGATGATTCAAAGGTGGCTTCGGCTATCACTTACAGATGGACCCGCGGCGCATTAGCTAGTTGGTGAGGTAACGGCTCACCAAGGCGACGATGCGTAGCCGACCTGAGAGGGTGATCGGCCACACTGGGACTGAGACACGGCCCAGACTCCTACGGGAGGCAGCAGTAGGGAATCTTCCGCAATGGACGAAAGTCTGACGGAGCAACGCCGCGTGAGTGAAGAAGGTTTTCGGATCGTAAAACTCTGTTGTTAGGGAAGAACAAGTACCGTTCGAATAGGGCGGTACCTTGACGGTACCTAACCAGAAAGCCACGGCTAACTACGTGCCAGCAGCCGCGGTAATACGTAGGTGGCAAGCGTTGTCCGGAATTATTGGGCGTAAAGCGCGCGCAGGTGGTTTCTTAAGTCTGATGTGAAAGCCCACGGCTCAACCGTGGAGGGTC
>NZ_CP049742.1:1892500-2010000 GCF_015482585.1 Mangrovibacillus cuniculi
ATAAACGAAGTTCTTGAATATGTACTCCATAAGCTTCTCCGAACGATAAAGAACGGTGATCAGATAGTGTATGTACGTTTTCTAGACCATTTGATGCGCACCAACGTTTTTGAGCAAATGGAAGGTCTACAGAAATAGTTAGTACCTCCACATTTTCTACTGAGCTTAATTCTTCGTTAAATTTACGAGTTTGTTGATCACATACTCCAGTATCAATAGATGGTACAACAGAAATTAATCTAGTTTTTCCTTTACTAGAGTCTAGAGTCACCTCAGATAAGTCATTAGCTAATACAGTGAAGTTTGGTGCTTTGTCTCCAACTTTTACTTCATTACCTAACAGAGTTACAGGGTTGTTCTTAAACGTAATAGTTGCCATTTTACTACCTCCTTATAGTACTTACATTCTCTATCATCATACCGAATAATTTATCAACGTACCAGTAAAACACTTTTATTAACAAATCTTAAAAAGGCTGCCGGTATGTCGACAACCTTTTTGCATAACACATCTTATGTCTATGTATCCTTAGACACCGAAGTCTTGCCTATTATGCTGATGATTTTGATTGTAATCTACATTCTTATTTTCATTGTCACCATGATTATTTTTCTTTAAAATTTGCTGAATTTTATCCACAGCACCCGGAGCTAAGTCTAATATTTTTTCTAACAGATGAGTCTGTTCATCTAGATGAAGCATCTTGACACCATGAGTTCCAACGATAAGAAATGCGATTGGAGTAATCGACACTCCTCCTCCGCTACCTCCACCAAATGGTAGCGCATACTCATCTTCATGTTGCCCAGGTCCGTGATTGTCCTGACTTTTTGAATCCATTTTAAACTCACTACCACCAGCAGCGAATCCAAAACCTACTTTAGAAACAGTTAAAATAACACTTCCATCTGGTGTTTCAACTGGATCTCCAATAATTGTATTCACATCAATCATGTCTTTTAAGCTTTGCATTGCTGTGTTCATTAAGCCTTGGATAGGATGTTCGTTCATTTTTACATCTCCATTTCTAATTCATAGTTTCATTCTTCTTTGTTGAGCTTAATTTAGATAGTGGCAATGTTTTAAACGTCGCTTTGCCACCTCTCCAATATCGAATCATTTTAAATCCTGCCTTCATAGCATTACCGATTCGAAATTGAACCATACATGAAAGTCTTGACTCTAATCCTTTTCCTTGAAAAACTGGTTGAACATGAATAACCGGTTTGTTCATCAATCGAAAGATAGTAGAAATAACGCTTATGAATGTAGTCTTTGTCGTCCACATTAAGCCGGTCGCAATTCCTGTCCTTGCTGCATCACCAGTTGCAAACATGGTTTCCCATTTAAAATTTCTTATTTTAATTGTTGCCATAAAACTAGAGATAATTTTGTGCATTGCTTTAATATGCTCTAAGAGAGTTTTCATATCAGAAAATGAGTCAGTAACTTCTTCAGGTGTAACTTTTTTAGTTTCTTTCTTTTCTTTCTTTGGATTATTCCCACTTTTTTTATCTTCCTCGAAAACAACGTTAGGTCCGTCATCATCTATTTTTAAAAATGGAATCTTGATTTCATAACGAATTAAACCATTCCAACATTTAAATATAAAAATTGCCTCGTTTCGTTTATCACTTTTATGAACTCTGATTAAAATCGTCAATGTCGTAAAATAAATAACGAGAAAGATCAGGACGAAAATACATAAAACCACTCCCACCCAGATCATATCATTACCCCCATACCCTATAGTCCCATTCAGTATGGTCAAATAATAAAAAAATAAAACCTGTTTTCACAGGTTTTATTTTTACGCATTATGGGGTTTTTCTATCGTTACAGGAACCACATTTTCATGTATAACAGTTGTATCTACGAATAAGTCATGAATTCCTTGCTTTCTTGGGAGAACTGCAACAAATAAATATAGAAATAACAATGTTGCAGAAATAAACCGGCCTATCCATTCCCTAAAAATAACCGTGCTCCATGATAAGTTTTCACTCGGTTCCTTAATGGATATTACACGTAGTCCGAACACCATTTTCCCAAGAGTTTGACCTTTCCACTTTGTCATCAGCACAAAATATCCATAAAACACAACAGCAGAAACAACCATATAAGGTGTAATCCAACCGTTACCTGGAATATCTACACCAACTATCCTTAAAAGAGGCTTTGTTATAATGCCATGGATACTAAAGATCACAATTAAATCAAGCAAATACGCCCAAAAACGCATCCAAAACCCTGCATAATAGACATGTTGACCTAAAGTATCCACTTGATCTTCTTCTCTACCTACAATAATAATCGGTGCTTCTGATTTACTATCAACAGTTGGAGCTTCCTTGGTAATTTCTTCGTTTAGTAATGAGATATCTTTTTCTGACATATTATCTCCCTCCTTACTCTGCATATAGGTACATTAATCGAGGAGCATTAGGATTTGAGAAAGTTTGAATTGCTTCTACTAACCCTAAATCGTCCCCTATCATTTTCTTTGCACCCATTTGGAATAGTGAGGCGAATGAAGTACCTTTGGAAAGACTCACTACTTGGGCATCTCCTAAGTTATGATCCTTTTTGAGTGCTTGGATTGCATCTTCTTCGTAACCAAACTCATCAATTAAATTTAACTCTTTCGCTTGATAGCCATCATAAATTCGTCCATCTGCAATTCGTCTAACATCTTGTTCTGACATACCGCGCCCTTCTGAAATAACCTTTACAAATCCATCATAAGAACGGTCTACCATCCCTTGAAGGATGTTGCGTTCTTCATCCGTCATTTCACGATAAGAACTCATGATATCTTTATAAGGTCCACTCTTAATCGTAACAAAATCTACTCCATACTTTTCAGCTAACCCTTCAAAATTAATGCTTTGCATAATAACTCCTAGCGATCCAGTTAGTGTTTCTTGACTAGCAAAAATTTTGTCAGCAGGAGCTGCTATGTAATAACCGCCTGACGCTGCCATAGCACCCATAGAGATGTATACTGGCTTACCAGCTTTTTGAACCTCTTGAATCTTTTTGTGGATTTGAGCGGATTCCATTACTCCTCCACCAGGAGTATTTACGGATATTACAGCGCCTTTAAAATCATCAGATTCAGCAATATGCTCCAGCTGTTCGATAAATTGATCATGATTATACGAAACTGATTCAAAAAGTTGAGAAGGGGCATTTGTATCTTGGATAACACCGTCTACAGTTAGAAGAGCGATAGACTTTGTTGGAGTACCTTCCTCAATAACAACTTGTTCCCAATCACCACTGTTCATTAATAAATCTTCAAACGATTGACTTTGTTGACTAAAAACACTTTGACTGACTGCATTTGTAACAAGAGACCCTACTAATAAAATTCCTGCGATTACTAAGGCTCCCCATCTTTTCTTATTCATGTATATCTCCTCCTTATCTTACCTTCAATAGATACGGTTAAAAGTTTGTTTCGTTTCACTTATTTGGTAAACTAATGATACAGAGGTAAGTTTATCAAATGTGTTAGTCAAAAGAAAGAATGAGGTGGATACAAATGGAAAGAAGAAATATGTATTTTTATTACCGACCTGATCCTTCAAAGACAGAAAAACTAGAGACATTGTTTGAACTTGCAAAACGTTATGATTTTAACGTGGTCACTGATCCAACTATCGCCAATATTATTATTAGCGTTGGAGACGATGGCACATTCTTAGAAGCAGTACGTCGGACTGGCTTTAAACAAGATAATTTATACGTAGGTATCTCCACAACTGGTAGCCTCTCCATTTACTGTGACTTCTTATTAGAAGATACTTCTACAATGATTGAAGCGATGACAACAAAACAAATTGAAGTAAGACGTTATCCTTTATTAGAAGCTACAGTTGACAAAGAAGGTACGTTTCTTTGTTTAAATGAATTTACTATTCGTTCTGGTATTATTAAAACGTTTGTTATTGACGTTTTTATTGATAACTTCCACTTTGAAACGTTCCGTGGTGATGGTATGGTTGTTTCCACACCGACAGGCTCTACTGCATACTCTAAGTCATTAAATGGAGCTGTGGTTGATCCGACGCTACCTTGTATTCAAGTAAGTGAATTAGCATCATTAAATACAAATAGATACAGGACACTTGGATCTTCGTTCTTACTTGGAGAAAATAGAAAATTAACCTTAAAAGTAGTACAAGATGGTAATGATCACCCTACAATGGGGCTAGACAACGATGCAATGAGCGTTAAAAATGTACACTCTATTGATCTAAAAGTAAGTGAGCAGAAGATTAAAACAGTAAAATTAAAAGATAACTCTTTCTGGCATAAAGTGAAGAGATCCTTTTTATAAACACCAAAAAGGTGCGTTGATGAAACGCACCTTTTTTTATGCAGCCTGAACAGGAGTCTTTGTTTTTCTTTTAAACCATTTTGTTCTTCCCACAGTCAATACAGATAATGCTAACCAAATAAACGTAAAGGCAATAAAATGAGCCGGTGTAAACGTCTCTTTATAAACAAATATCCCTAAAATCAACATGAGCGTCGGCGCAATATACTGCAAGAATCCGATCATATATAGCGGAATTCGCTGTGCACCTTTTGTAAATAACAGCAAAGGCGTAGCGGTTACAGCACCGGCTCCCATTAATATTAATGTTGTGATTAACGTGTCAGTTCCAAAGGCACCTTGACCACTGCCAGCAAAGTAAACTAAAAATGCTAGGGCAATAGGCATTAAGGTAAGTGTTTCTAACGCCATACCAATCTCTGCATCTACTTTTACCATTTTCTTTACTAGTCCGTAAACTCCAAAAGTAATCGCTAAAGTAAATGCCACCCAAGGAAATACTCCATAGGAGAAGGTAAGAATGCTTACCCCAACAGCAGCTAGGATAAAAGATAGAATTGCCGGCTTACTAAGCTTCTCTTTCAAAATAGTTACTCCTAAAATAACACTTACTAAAGGATTAATGTAATATCCTAGGCTCGCTTCCACCATTTGATCCGTATTCACAGCCCAAATATAGAGGAACCAATTAGACGTTACTATAATAGATGCAGCGGAAAGAGCTAGTAATTGTTTAGGGTGAGTCTTCATTAATTTTAAGGTTTTTACAAATGTGCGATGCTTCTTCATAATAAATAATAATAAAAGCATAAACCAAAAAGACCAAAATACACGATGCATTAAAATTTCAAATGACCCTACATGATCCACAAGCTTCCAATATATAGGAAGCGCACCCCATAAGATATAGGCGACTGCTGCAAAGACAATACCGGTTTGTTCTTGATTTTTCATTTTTTCTCCTCTCCCATTACGGACGAGTGAATACTATATTCCCGCCAATAATAGTCTGTGTGTGTAGATTCTCTGTTAGTTGTTGTAACGGAATTTCGTCTAATCTTTCTTTAAATACGGTAAAGTCAGCAAAATAACCTTCTGCAATCATCCCCATCTCTTTTTCTCTCCCAATGGCCAAAGCAGAACCTTTTGTATAAAGAGAAATCGCTTCGTACATAGATAATTGTTCTGTAGGTACGTAAGTTATCGTTTCTCCATCCATATACACAGACCTACTAACAGCTGCTTTAATCCCTTCTAAGGGATTAATGTCTTCAATTGGTGCGTCAGAGCCTCCAGCACAAATAATACCTGCTTCTAAAAGTGATTTCCAGGCAAACCGATGTGTGTGTACTTCCTCATGAATCCTATTATGTAGATAGGAACTATCACTAGGTAGGAAAGACGGCTGAATATCTGCAATGATTGGTAACACTTGCATTCTTTGAATTAATTCATTGTTTAATAATGGTACATGTATTAATCGATCCAATAAATTCGGCGGACATGGGTATTTTTCTATCACCTCTAATATATCCCCCACAGCTTGATCTCCAATGACATGAACGGCAATATTTTTCTTTTCTATCCTAGCACGCTTTACAAGATCCTCCAATACTTCTTTTGGATGAACAGCTATGCCTTTTGTGGAAGGGGCATCTTTATAAGATGTGCTTAATAATGCAGTTCTTCCACCTAAAGATCCATCTACAAATATTTTTATTGCACCTAGTTCTAAATAAGTATTGTTTATATGGAGCACGTCTAATTCCTTCATTTTATCCACTGCCAAATGGTGCACCAATAAATGCAGTCTGAACGGAAAGTCCCCTTCTTCTACTTCTTTTATAAATGTTTGAAATGGATTTTGTGGATTCCCGTAATAAGATAAGTCTTCCGAGTGTCCACCAACTAACCCTTTAGACCAGGCATCTTTTATAGCTAATCTCGTGGCAGAAGTTAAATATTCACTTGTTTTACCAGGCATTGCTTCTAGCATTTTATCCACAGCACGATCTCTCATTACCCCAGTAATCTCTCCATTTACCTTGTCATAACTTCCTCCCATGGGATTTTCAGACGTAGATTCAATGGATGCCATTTGTAAAGCAAGCGTATTCGCAGTAAATACATGTCGGCATTTCCTCTTTAATACAATGGGATGCACAAGACTTAGTTTATCTAACTCCCACTTTGTTGGAATTTTTTGTCTATCATAGAATAGTTCTTCATCAAAGCCTTCTGCAATAATCCATTCTCCTGGAGGTACTTGCTGAACTTTTTCTTTTACGCATGTAATTACTTCTTGGAATGAGGATACAGTTGACAAGTTAATAGTTAAAAGTGACTCCCCATGACCTATTAGATGCATATGACTGTCTACAAAACCAGGGTAATATACCTGACCGCTACAATCTTTTATTTCATCATATAATTCTATTAAAGGCTCTAAATCTTTTCTATCACCAATTTTAATAATCTTATCATCCTGAATGATAATTGCATTAACTTCCTCACCTTCACTCCTCATCGTGACAAATCGTCCATTAACCCATAACTGACGCTTCACATCTTTCCCCGCCTTACTTTAGAAATTATAAAAGGAGAATCATCAAAGAACGAACCACATCGTATGGTCAACAATGTGTTGTTACTGATCACATAACAAATAAAGACGGCTTCGTAATGAGCCGCCCCTTGTTTATAGTATACTCCTATGGTCTATTGATTTAAAGTTTCTAGATCCCACTTTCTTAACTCTACTCTTCTAATTTTACCGGAAGTTGTTTTTGGTAACTCGCGTACAAATTCTATTTTTCTTGGATATTTGTATGGGGCAGTTAGTTCTTTCACATGGTTTTGTAATAATGTCACTAATTCTTCCTCTGGCATTTTTTGCTTTTCCACAAGAACTACGTATGCTTTGACAATATTACCTCGATCCGGATCCGGACTTGCTATTACCGCACATTCTTGTACTGCAGGATGTTGCGTTAACGCATCTTCTACTTCAAAAGGCCCGATAGTATACCCTGAACTAATGATAATGTCATCACTTCTTCCCTCAAACCAGAAGTATCCTTCTTCATCTTTTCTTGCTTTGTCACCAGTTAAGTAAAAGTCTCCTCGATACTGTCTCTCTGTTCTTTCTTTATCACGAAAATACCCTTTAAATAGTGCAGGGGTAGATTTGTGAACGGCTATATGTCCGACTTCCCCAATCAGACAAGGTGTTCCATCTTCATCTACCACTTCTACCCAGTTTCCTGGTGTTGGCTTGCCCATTGCACCTGGCAGCAGGGGTGTATCTTCCATAAAACCTAATAATAGTGTATTTTCGGTTTGACCATATCCATCTCGCACATTAACATTAAACAAACGTTTGAACAAATGGATTACTTCCATGTTAAGAGGCTCTCCAGCTGAAACGGCCGACCTTAAGTGCGGTAAGGAAAATTCACTAATTCTCTTATCTTTTGCCATTAATCGATACTCTGTAGGTGTACAACATAATACTTGGATAGCATGTTTCTTTAAAAATGCAAGATATGCATACGGATCAAATTTCCCTTCATAAAGGTATCCGGTAGCACCACTGCCAAGTACAGATAGAAAAGGTGACCATATCCATTTTTGCCACCCTGGTCCTGCAGTTGCCCATACTCTGTCTGCCTCTTGAATACCCATCCAACCACTTGCTGCTGTACGAATATGTGCGTATCCCCAACTATGTGTATGCATAACTGCCTTTGGATTTCCTGTCGTTCCTGACGTGTATGATAAGAATGCTAAATCATCCCTATTCGTTTTGGGTTGATGCCAATCTGATGATTCTTCTTCCATTAGAACGGAGATATTGTGTCCAAAACCTGAATTGGTATGACCACCTACGACACATTTTGTTAATGTATCCGGTAAATTCATTTCTTCAAAGGCTTTAGCAAATTGATCATGTACAATAATAGCTTTAGCATCGCTATGTTCGATTCTATAAAGAATATCTTTCTCTCTTAGCATTTCGGATGAAGGGATAATAACTAACCCTAATTTCAAAGCTCCACCATACACTTCGTATGCTGTAATTCCCCTAGGAAGTAAGAGTAAAATGACGTCTCCTTTATGTAGTCCAAGCTTCGAGAAAGCGTTACCAATTTTATTTATCCTAGTACGCAATTCTCCGTATGTCCTAGTCGTTACATTACCTTCTTCGTTTTCACTGACTATTGCCAATCGATCTTGTGGGATAGATGATTTCATCCATTCATCTGTGATGTTATATTCTTTAGGGGCAACTAACTGCGCTTGCATGTAAAGACCTCCTTTAATATATCATTCCTTTCTTAGATTCTTCATCGGAGGCCAAAATCCTTTTATTCACGCAAAATTAGTGAGGTGAATTTGAAACTGAATTTCATTGGGGATTTTTCCACTGTGTAGGGCGACTTAACCCTTTTGTCGCCGTGTCTCCTTCTCCAACATTACGACTTTCCTCATTTGTCGCCTCAGTTATCCGTGCTCCCTAACATAAAGGAGACTCCGTTAAGTACAGGCCACATCACGTGGCTAACACGGAGTTGTTACTGGTCACGTAACAAAAATAAGAGAGTGGGTCTAAACCCACTCTCTGTAGCCATTATAACAATTACTTTTGGTATCCACCGCCAAGTTGTTGCTCAGCCATTTGAACTAGACGTTTAGTAATCTCTCCACCAACAGATCCGTTAGCGCGAGCAGTTGTGTCTGGTCCTAGGTTTACTCCAAATTCAGAAGCGATTTCGTACTTCATTTGGTCGATAGCTTGTTGTGCACCTGGTGCCACTAAGTCGTTTGTACGTGCCATGTGATATCACCTCCTTGTGAGTATAGAATGTGCACAAGGAGAGATGTTCATGCACGATTAATATTGGTAATTTATCCTAAGTGTTTTCATTATAAAAATTCTGTACTAAATCTTCGTTTTACAGTAATTCCATTAATTCTTCTTCTTGCTTCGCAGTATATCCCTTTGTGATTTCGATTGTTTCTACACTGTCCACCGCTTCGGCAATATACTCATCAAATGGTAAGAAACTTTCATAATATTTTACTTTTTCTAGTTTTGGTCTTGTTTTAGGTGCAGCAGGAGTAAAAATCGTACAACAGTCTTCAAACGGTAAAATGGAGATATCATGCGTATCTATGGTTTTTGCTATAGAAATAATCTCTAATTTGTCCATTGATATCACAGGTCGTATAATCGGTGTCGCTGTTACGTCATTGATTGCCATCATACTGTGTAGTGTCTGACTTGCAACTTGTCCTAAACTTTCACCGTTTACAATGGCTAATCCTCCCCTTCTTTCTCTAATTTGATCTGTAATTTTTAACATCATTCTTCGTGTAGAAGTCATCGTATAATTCTCTGGGACTTGCTGTTGAATTTGTTCTTGTATCTTGGTGAATGGAACAATGTGTAAAGTAACTTTTCCACTAAAAGCCGCTAATTTTTCTGCAAGAGCAATAACTTTTTCTTTAGATCGTTCGCTAGTATAAGGAGGACTAAAAAAGTGAACCGCTTCTATTTCCACTCCTCTTTTCATTGTCATAAAACCAGCTACAGGACTATCTAAGCCACCTGAGAGCATTAACATAGCTTTTTCGGAAGTTCCAACAGGGAGACCACCCATTCCCTCAATTGTTTCACACATAATATAAACGCCGTTATCTCTAATTTCTAGTTTCAACTCGATGTCTGGCTGTTTTAAGGCAACCTCCAGCCCCTCAACATTCCCTTTTACATACCCACCAATCTGTCGATTAACCTCATTTGTTTCTAGGGGAAATGATTTATCAGATCTTTTCGTATTTACTTTAAATGTTACTAAACCTTTATTTTTTTGTTCTTGAACCATTTGTGTAGCGATTGTTTTTATACTATCCAGATCTTTCTCCACTTTTATTACCGGACTAAATGAGTGGATTCCAAATATCTTTGTTAACCGCTCCATTACTTCATCTTGCTCCTGCTGCTCCGTATACACATACATACGATCTCTGTCCGCTTCGATTTTGACAGTTAGACCTTTCAAAGCTAATAAACAATTCTTTTTTAACTGTTTAATAAAAGAATTACGGTTTCTTCCTTTTGTACTTAGTTCTCCATATCTAATTAAAATACGATCTATCTTCACATTCATTTCCTCCCTAAGATGCTAAAAATGCTTCTAATGCACTCCAAGCTTTGATAAGTTCTTCCTCTGTTGATTGTATGGATAAAGATATTCTAATAGAGCTTTTTGCTTCTGCATCTTTTCTTCCCATTGCTAATAAAACAGTGCTGGCCTTTGCAAGCTTAGAGGAACAAGCACTTGTTGTAGATACATAAATACCTTTCATCTCTAAAGCATGAACAAGTACTTCTCCAGGTGTTCCAGGAGCAGAAAAATTAATTATATGAGGGGCACTATTTTCTAGTGGACTGTTTAACAAAAGTTTCGGATGATGTTTAACTTTTTCTTTAAATTCATTGGTTAACTTGGAAAGCTCCGTTAGGTTTTTTCTCTCTTCTACTAACCTTAATGCTTTCGCAAGACTCACAGCTCCTGCAACATTTTCTGTCCCACTTCTTAAATCTTGTTCTTGTCCACCACCTCTTAACAATGGGGATACAAGCTTATTTTTTTTCAGGATTAATGCACCTGTCCCCTTTAATCCATGAACTTTATGGCCTGAAATTGTAAATGAATCAATATGCCATTCATCTACCTTTAATTCTACTTTCGTCATTCCTTGCACATGATCAACATGAAAGTGCGCCTTAGAATATTTTTTGACTACTTCACCAATCTTACTAATTGGTTGGACGACACCTGTTTCATTATTCACACTCATAAATGTAACTAGCGTTGTATCATTTGTAATTGCTGCTTCTAATTCAGATAACTGAATTAACCCAGATTCGTCGACAGGAATATACGAAACCTTCGCACCTTGTTTTTCTAAATAATGAACCGTTTCTAAGATAGAAGGATGTTCCGTTTCAGCTGTGATAATATGGGTTTTAGAAATCCCATTTTGTTCTGCGACGCCTTTTACTATCATGTTATTTCCCTCTGTGCCTCCAGAAGTGAAGACTACATCTCTAGGTTGCACATTACAAATTGTAGCAACTTGTTCCCTAGCTTTTTGCAATAATTTAGACGATTGGCTCCCAAGCTCATGCAAGGAAGATGGATTTCCAAAATATTTAGTAGAAACGGTAGCAAAAGTATCCACAACTTCTGCAAAAGGTTGTGTCGTCGCACTATTATCTAAATAAATCATGTTAGTTCCCTTCTGTGATTAACTTATCATGTATTTTAAGATACGATTACCATTCCCAATATTCACAAATAAAAAAACAAAGGAAGCTTTACCTCTCCCTTTGTCCATTTACAAACTGTAGTAAAGAATCGATTGAAACAGTTCCATTTTGTACTAAATGACTTACATCTTCAAGCATTAAACCTTGTTCTTTGAAAGAAGACGTAACTTGCACACTCTCTTCACGAGTGTCACTATTTTCATTTATAGTTTTATCTAAAGGAACAGAAGCTACTAGTTCCTTCGAATCTTGCACGAAGGGAATTGGTTGAAGATACATAAACAATACGGCTCCCCATACGACAAACGACAGTGCACTTAAAAGGATGAACGTGAAGCTTGGAAGTCTCATTCGTCTTCGTTTAGCAACTTCTCTATTTTTTGTAAGGCACCTGGTTCTACTTCTTCCAAAGCTGTAGCAGCTTCTTCTAAAGCTTGTTGGTATTGGTAAGAACGGAATGATTTTTCCGCTTGTGTTAATCCTATTTTCACCACTTCATAACGGTTACGATATCGATTCCCATACTGAATAACTTGCTCCGCTAAACGACATTGATCCATCAATTCTTCTACTCGCTCATCAAGTTCCTTCACACGTGAACTAGCTTCTTCCACTGATTCATTAATAAGCTTCATGTTTAACGGATTTTGTTTTAATAGATCAAACGTATGTTGAACATGGTTTGTTGTTTCCTCAAGGTACGCTTGGAAAGAAGCAGGAACACCTGGCGTATTACTCTTTAGTAATCTCTGTGCGATATCCATCAGCTGAAGCTTGGTCTTAGCGATAATTTCTTTCGATAGTAATTCATCTTTTCTTAACGTTTTTAAGTGAGCTATGTATTCTTTGTAGTGAAGCTCTAACTGCGTTAATTCATTTTCAATCTCTATTAAAGCTTCATGTGTAGATGAATAAATGACATTTGATTGCGCGAGACCATCCGCTAAACCTTCATATCTCTTTTTTAGTTTATTAAACGTAGAATAAAAATTGGTTGGTGCGTCTTTTTCTTCTTTAGCCAATTCATATGACCTTTTTACTTCTTCTACTTGCTCCATCGCTTCTTCATGCAAAATTGTCACAGTATCAAGTAAATCTTTTACTTTGGGCTCTAATTCTTTGGTATTAGTCCTAGCTTCCACTTCCACTTGGTAATGGTCAAAGATGCTTTCAATTCTGTTTGTTAATTCTTCTCCTTTTTCTGAAGCTACAGCGATACTTCCTTGATAAAGGTCTTGTAGGATAGTTGCCTGTAAATTCTCTAAGGCTTTTAATTCTTCTTCTAATTTCAAATGGTTTAAGTTGTAACCCATCTTTTTCATTTCTGCAAATCCTTCTGTTGCATCTAAAATGTCTGCTGTAATAGGATTGGAGAAATCATTAAGGTAAGAAGGAATTTGAGTTAACTTCTTTTCTAGTACTGTAACGTGTTCTAACAACTCAGTTACCACTGAATTTGCTTTTAAATAGTCGCCATTTCCTGTTAACTCCTCATACTGACGAATAATGTTTAGCAAGTTCTCATATTCCTTTTCTAACGCACGTGCAGCTCTTCCAAAAGAAGTCTTTTCGTTTATCAGTTTCACATGAAGTGAATGGATGACTTCGAGTGCACCTTTCACTTTTTCTTCATTGGTTTCATGACTTTCAATTAAGTAAGCAAGTTCTTTTAGAATAGTGTTTATTCTCTCTTCTATAACTTCTAGTTGTTCTGCTATAAATACAGTTCTTTCTTGGGACTTTTTAAATTTATACTTTTCAGCAGCATCTTCTGCTTCAAAGAACCATTCTTCAATGTCGGGGAAATGAACTGTGATAATTTCATCCCATTCTTGTCTCCATTTTTCAAACCATTCTTCCGCTTCCCCAGTAAGGTTCAGTGATTTCACTTTAGAAAGTTCATCTAGTACCGGGCGATTAATTAGTTCTTTTTTAAATTGATCTAAATCATCAATCTCTTTAAATCGTTTACGTTTATTAATTTGTGTATAGATAATAATGGCAATGATTGTGATTATTGCACCGATGAATATTTCCATCGTAAGCCCCCTGTTCCATACTCGCACGTTTCTCTTTAACTACTTTACTGTAGATTAAAATAATGTCTTAATGATACCATGACAAAGACAAAATTTGACGTTATTTTGCATATTTTTTTCAAATTAACTAACTTATAAGAAAGTATCGTATAAAGGAGCGATTTTCATGAAGCGTGACGGCCACATCCACACCCCTTTTTGCCCACATGGAAGTAAAGAATCTCTTACCGCTTATGTAGAAAAAGCGATACGTTTAGGACTTGAACGAATCACTTTTACAGAGCATGCACCACTTCCAACGTCATTCACAGACCCCACACCGTTAAAAGATAGTGCTATGACGGTAGCAGACGTACCTCTCTATATAAAAGAAGTTACAGCATTAAAAGATTACTATGCAAATAAGATCACTATTCAATGTGGTTTTGAAGTAGATTATATAGAAGGATTGGAAGAAGAAACCAAGGATTTCTTAAACGAGTATGGCATGCAGATTGATGATTGTATCCTCTCAGTTCATTTTTTAAAGGACAAAAATCAATGGTTTTGTTTAGATTATCATGAAGATACATTTCATGTTATGATTCAATCTTTTGGAAGTGTAGAGAGAATTTACGATACATACTACCAGTCCATCTTAGCTAGTATTCACGCTGACTTAGGTTCATTTAAACCCAAAAGACTCGGACATATCACGCTTGTACACAAATTCCAGGAACTTTTCCCTGTTTCAAAAGAGTATAAGACAAAAGAAAAAGAATGGTGGGGTACCATTCTACAAGAAACACAAAAATATAATTATCAGCTAGACTGTAATGGAGCTGGAATAGTTAAACCATATTGCAAAGAGGTTTATCCTCCTATATCCGTTATTCAACAAGCATTGTCCATGCAAATACCATGTGTATATGGTTCTGACGCACATCATCCAAATGGGCTAGCACAAGGCGTTACAAATGAACTACGTGAATTAATACGCCACTTTTAATCTTTGTTTTGGTGGCAAAACCCAAGTTTTTGTAACCCATTGCATAATTACTTGTGTATGACGATCAACAAAGTATGGTTCGTTAGGGAAGAGTTGCCACACTTCTCTTGCGTATTGTGCTTGTAAAAATGGCATAATTAGCATGGATTTAAATTGTAATAATAAAAACCGATCCGGTATGGCAGGAGTGTCTTGAACAGGAATCTTGTGAAAAAGGGAGATAAAATATTGTCGCTCTTTCATTAAATATGTAGCTGTTAACTCCCTTACTAATTGAGTATCTGTAGCCATTTCACGCAAGACAAATCTAGAAAGAACATGTTCTTTCGCATGAAAAGATAAAATCGCATGAATATATTCATAGATAAATTCACTATCTTCTTTATCGGAATGTTTAAAAACAGTTTCTTCGATAGTTTGAAAGTACTTTTCAAAATACAACAAAAAAATATTCCGTAAAAGTCCGTCTTTATTATTAAAATAATAACTTATTAATGAAACATTCATTTCTGCTTTCGTCGCTATATCTCTGACAGATGTTCCACCATACCCTTTTGCTTGAAACAACTGTATTGCTGAATGAATAATTTGTGCCTTTTTATCTTCCATCGTCGCACCTCCTAATTGGAAGCTAAATAGTTCCCAATTTCCTTCATTTCATGTATAGTTGCAAAAAGAGCAATTACGTATTTACTACCTTCTTACTTTGACTCTTTTATTCCTGCTATAATCTTTCGACAGAAATAGCATTGTAAGATGATTCACACGAGAAGAAGAACGTATTTTGTCAATTGGAGGATGATTAGTATGTTCCATGTCGAAAATTATTCTGGTTCACGTGAAGCTAGATATGCAACTGTTATTAAACAGTTAGAAGCACTTTTAGAAGGCGAACCAAATCAAATTGCAAACTTATCCAATGCAGCAGCACTTTTAAATCAATTCTTAGATCGAGTTAACTGGGTAGGCTTCTACTTAATGGACGGAAAAGAATTAGTTTTAGGTCCATTCCAAGGCCTTCCAGCTTGCGTTCGAATTCCTTTAGGGAGAGGCGTCTGCGGAACTGCAGCAGAACAAGGAAAAACGCAGCTAGTAGCTAATGTTCACGAATTCCCTGGACACATTGCTTGTGATGCGGCTTCTTTGTCAGAGATTGTTGTTCCACTTGTAAAAGATGGTGAAGTTATCGGAGTTTTAGATATTGATAGTCCTGAACTTGCTCGTTTTGACGAAGTAGATCGAGTTCAATTAGAAAAGTTCTGTGAAACGTTATTGAGGTTTCTATAACAATGTGGAAAAGAGCTGTGAAAGGTGGTGCCGCCACCTTTCACAGCTCTTCTTATTATCTTGGTTAAAATTCAGTTTGTGATACTACTTGATTTTTTCCATTTTCTTTTGCGAAGTACAAGGCAGTATCTGCTCGATGAAAGACATTTTTCACTTGTTCTTTTGGTTTGTCCCAATAAGCAACCCCACAGGATATAGTAATACTTGGCTGAATTTCTTTTCTTACTCGAGTGGACAGTTCATTTGCTAAAAGGACAGCTTTTTCTAATTTCCAATTTGGTAAGTATATCGCTAACTCTTCTCCACCCCATCGTGCGCCAAACTCTTGTAATCCAAGAATCTTTTGCATAATAGAACCCACCTGTACAATTACTTCATCACCAACTTGATGACCATGTGTATCATTTACTAATTTGAAATCATCGATATCAATTAGAATAAACGACCCACACTCATCTCTTTCAAGGGAAGCACCCATCATTTTGTCCAGATAACTCCTGTTATATAGTTGTGTTAAATAATCTGTGGAGACTAAGCGTTCCAATTCATCTCGCAAGATCGAATTGTGAATAGCTAAAGTTGAGTGATCAATAATGGATTGGAGAAATTTAAACATTTCAAAGGTATAGGCATAGGCTTCTTTGTGAAGTACAATACAAACCCCCATCATCTCTCCCGATTGCATCATTGGCACTGCCATAACAGACTTGTATGGAGCTTCCGTCCAATCCAGTTTTGCTTCAACATCAACCATAAATATACTATCTGGAAATTGTTTCATTTTCTTCATAATGTGCTCTAGATATCTTGAAACATCTTCATTCATAAATGGTTCGCTTCCATCAACATGGAACTCTCCATGATGCAACAATACGAAACCATAAGAGGTAGAATGAAAATGTTTTGTTATCTGTTTTCCTAAAAAGGTAAGCGTGTCCGTAAGTCGCAAACTACGATTTAAGTGATGGGAAGTTTCATTGATAAGTTGTAAATCTGAGATAAGTTTCTTTGATTGTTTATATAACTTAGCATTTTCTAGAGCAGACCCTGCTGTATCAGCAAGTAAACGAATAAATTCTATTTCCGTATCTAAATAAGGAGAATGAAAGGGTGTTTCTACTTGTAATACGCCATATACACCTTGTTTCCCACGTAATGGCGCATAAAATAAAGTGACTTCTCCAGGAATTTTTTCAAAAGTTGATACGCCACCTGTAAATGCTTCCATTACTGCAAGATTAGCTGAATCAAAATCAAAATAGGTAACTGGTAATCCATCTATATTTTCATATTGATTTGTTAGTAGTAATGTATAGTCAAACCGATGGTACACTCTCTTTAATGTATTCATAAGTTCCATTAAAACTAGCTGATCGTCCATTGAAGAATGAAATTTTTCCGTCACCCTATACAACTCTTTATAGCGACGTTCATCTTCTATTCTTTCTTGAATGAAAATAATTCTTTGAAAGAACCTCATAGTCTCTTTACAGAACTCTTGCCAGAACAACTCTGAGTATAAAGTGAAGTCCTTTTTTTCTAAGATTAAAAGTAAGTGGTTGTTATTAATGAAAGGAAAGGAGAACACTACGTTTGAAGAATGTGCTGTGTAACTAAACGTGTAGGAACTATTTTTACACTTGTAAAATTCATTCAACTTTATATCATATGGATAAGATAATGGTCCACTAAAGAAAATGGATCTCAAATCTTCTACACGTTGATCTACAATTTTACCAATACAAAGATGTATTGGTGCATTTAATAATCCTTGCACACCTTCCGACCAAGGTTTTAATAAATAACGAGAAGAACTATGGGATTGTTCGTTTGTTGAAAGTTCATAAAGCATCGCTTTGTATTTTAAGATCACATATTCCATTTAACTTCACTCATTTGAAATCACCTATTGGTTTATTTTTCCTCTTAAAATAGTTCATTTATCCTATTATAGCATATACGATAAAATTTTTGTGGTTGAAATACATACTTTCGGACTATCAGTTGGTTTTTTCTACCTTTCTAATATTATCCAATCTGTTTCTGTAAAAATAAGATAAATTTCATTTCCTTTAATGATATCTAGTACTTTGCTACTTTGGGGTAATTCATAGGATAGATTACTCTCTTTTATATAAAGTTTACGGTTATTTTCTACAGAAAAGGGGATTCTCTTTGTTGCCTTTTTTTTACTATTTGGAGCTTTAACTTTTTTAATACCCTTTTCACTTACTGCGAAATAAGACTCTGAGGTTTTTATAAAAGTTTCTTGGAAATATGCATCAATATAAATCTCTTTTATATCTGACGACTCTTCAATTTGATCAAATAATACCGTTTTGTACTGGTGATTTTTATCTACTTGATAAAGAGAAATATGTGTTATTTCTCCTTTTTTCATGGATTGAACAAAGTAGATGTAGGCACTATTTTCCGCAACCCACTCTTGCTTAGGTATTTCACTCGATGTTAGTTGTTGAAATCGGAAAGCTAAGACCACAATCAGTATAGAAACTCCAATAAAAATAAATCTCCATTGCTTCTCTTTTTTGGTTTCTATCATTCTACTTCTCCTTAATTTTATATCTTTCCTTGACTATAGCATTTATAGATTATATAATGTTCGTTGTGTAAAATAATGCAGCCTAGTATCACGGTTTGATGATTCTATACTGTTCCTCTAAGTGAGGTGTAACCCGTAACCCGCTGCTGCTAGGGCGAAGTTACATGAAAACAGTATACTCATGACGCTGATGATTGCCGGTTTTTATTTTACAACAAAATAAAAACAAAAAGGAGGAGTCTCTCATGGCTCGTTATACAGGTCCAGCTTGGAAACTGTCTCGTCGTCTTGGAATCTCTCTAAGCGGCACAGGTAAAGAATTAGAAAAACGCCCTTACGCACCAGGACAACACGGTCCTAACCAACGTAAGAAAATCTCAGAATATGGTTTACAATTACAAGAGAAGCAAAAGCTTCGTCATATGTATGGTGTAAACGAGCGTCAATTCCGCACGTTATTCGATAAAGCTGGTAAAGCTCAAGGTAAACACGGTGACAACTTCATGTCACTTCTAGAAGCTCGTCTTGATAACGTAGTATACCGTTTAGGTCTTGCTCGTACACGTCGTCAAGCTCGTCAGCTAGTTAACCACGGTCACGTTATGGTTGATGGCAAGCGCGTTGACATTCCTTCTTACAGCCTAAAAGCAGGTCAAACGATTACTCTTCGTGAGAAATCTCGTAACCTTTCTATCGTTAAGGAAGCTATCGAAGTAAACAACTTCGTACCTGACTTCTTAACTTTTGATGCTGATAAATTAGAAGGTTCTTTCACTCGCTTACCAGAGCGTTCTGAGTGTCCTGCTGATATCAACGAAGCTCTTATCGTTGAGTTCTACTCTCGTTAATCTTTCTAGATGGCAGAGTAATGCACCTAAATCCCTTGAAATGTTGTTTCAACAACGTTTCAGGGGATTTTTTTTGCCATTATAATTGGATAATGAATATTCTATACAATAGTAAATCTCTCACCCTTGAAATGTTTTGTATATGTATGGGAAAACTAAAAAAAACAATTATATGGGGTGACATATGAAAAAAGCCAAAAAATTAGTAAAATGGGCTTTTTATAGCCTAGCATCGGTTTGTTATTTAGCTGTTTTATATGGGGTATTACAAGATTTGTTTAAATTAATCACTGGATTCTTTTCATCTTAATGTGATAGAGGTGCTGTATGAAAAAAAGTAGACTGCTATCCCTTTTCATTATTGGAGTTATATTCCTTACTCTTACTAGCTTTTTTATTTGGACGCAGATGACATATAAAGGAACGGAGAATCTATCAGCAATGTTAGAGGAAGTTCCGTTGAAAGAGAACAGTACGTATATTTTTACACCGGAAAAAGAGAGTGATATAGGTATCATTATCTATCCTGGTGCCAAAGTAGAGCCAGAAGCTTATTTTTATTTAGGGCAAGAACTATCTGAAAGTGGTTTTATGGTAGCTATACCTTCCATGCCACTAAACTTGGCGATAACAAATGTAAATAAAGCTAAGGGTATTATTGATAACCATGAAAGCATTGATCAGTGGTTCATTGGCGGACATTCACTTGGTGGTGTGGCAGCTGCAAGCTTTGCTTTTGAACAGCAAGATAATTTGAAAGGATTAATTTTATTGGCTTCCTATCCAAGTGGAAAAAGTGATTTCTCTAATACTAATTTTCCAATATTAAGTATTTATGGAGAACGAGATGGATTAACAACTTACGAAGAAATAGAAAAAAATGCAAGATTGTTATCTAAAAATACAATCATTCATGAAATAAAAGGTGGAAACCATGCACAATTTGGTGTATATGGAGAGCAAAAAGGTGATAATACAGCAGGAATCAGTGTTAAAGAACAGCAAGAGGAAATCGTGTCTACTATTACAAGTTGGATCAATGAAGGATTAGGTAAATAAAGGATTGAGTTACTTTACAAGTATGTGGTTGTGCCTATGAGAGCCATTTCTTTGGATATTTTCCTACGGCTTCGGCTTAAAGCCGTATACCTTCCTTCTCTCTTCCTACGGCTTCGGCTCTAAGCCACAATTTAAGAAGAAATAATTTAGCATCGACGGATAACTATAAAACTTATACTACCCATCATACTAATTAACCCTAAAGTAAACCAACCCAATAACGGGAAAAACTGAAATGCTGTCCATGTTTGATAACTAAACACTATGAGTAAAATAGTCAAAAAGACTATACCATTCCTTACATTTTTCTTAAAAACAGAAGTGAATATAGCAAACAATAAAGCTACTTGAATCAATAAGACTACTGCAAGCAGTGCATAAAACACTTTATCTCTCCTTTCCATAAAATACGCTATTTTATTTACAAGACACATCAAAAAACCATTCTATAAGAAGCGTATCACACTTCTCCGTAGAATGGTTTTTACATTAACTGAATTATGAAAAACGAATCATCGTGTATTTCTTTTTACCACGTCTAATTATAGTGAATTCTCCGCCTAGACGATCTTCATTAGTAAGTGCAGAACCTACGTCCGTCATACGTTCACCATTTACATAAACAGCACCGTTTTGTACATCTTCACGAGCTTGACGTTTAGATGGACTAATTTTTGCAGCAACAAGTAAATCAACTAAACCTGGATTTAATTCCTCACTTACAAACGTAGGAACGTCCTTAAATCCTTGACGAATTTCATCTACAGATAGAGACTTAATGTCACCACTGAAAAGCGCTTCTGAAATGCGAATTGCTTGTGCCAACGCTTCTTCACCGTGAATTAATTTCGTCATTTCTTCCGCTAATGTTTTTTGTGCTTTTCGTAGATGCGCTTCCTCTTCTACACTCTTTTCCAACTCATTAATTTCTTCCATAGAAAGGAATGTGAAGAACTTCAAGTATTTCACCACATCAGCATCCGCAGTGTTAATCCAGAATTGGTAAAACTCGTACGGCGTAGTCTTCTTTGGATCTAACCAAATAGCTCCACTCTCTGTTTTACCGAATTTTGTTCCATCTGCTTTTGTTACTAGTGGTATTGTCATGCCAAATGCTTTTGCGCCTTCTCCTTGTGTTTTACGAATAAGCTCTAAACCAGTAGTAATGTTCCCCCACTGATCACTACCTCCGATTTGAAGACGACAATTATGGTTTTCATAAAGGTGCATAAAGTCCATAGCTTGAAGAATTGTATACGTGAACTCTGTGAAAGAAATTCCCGTCTCTAAACGATTTGCAATTGTATCTTTCGCTAACATGTAGTTCACACCAATGTGCTTCCCAATATCACGTAAGAACGTAACCATATCCGTTGCACCAATCCAATCATAGTTATTCACCATGATTGCACCTGTGTCTCCTTCAAATGTGAAAATTGATTTTAACTGTTCTTGAATGGAAGCTACATTGTGTTTTACATCATCCAACGTTTGGAGTTGTCTTTCTTCCGATTTACCACTTGGATCTCCAATTAATCCTGTAGCTCCTCCAACTAGCACAACCGGACGGTGACCAGCTTGTTGAAAGCGGCGTAACGTTAGGAAAGGTAATAGGTGACCAATGTGCATACTATCTGCTGTTGGATCAATCCCACAATATAGTGAAACACTTTCTTTATTTAGAAGTTCCTGCATTCCTTGTTCATCTGTTTGTTGATAAATAATTCCTCTGTCTTTTAAATCTTGTATTAAATTCATCAAAATGCCTCCTTAAAATTCTATCTGAATGATTTGTTTACTTACTTTTAGAAATGTAATGGTCACGTTTACAGCTAAGTTTGTTTTGAGTTTATTGCTTAGTGTCCTCACATTAAGGATACTCAGTTAAGTACGGGCCACTTCTGCAACTGGCTTTGGTTGGGTTTGGTTGCTTAGTGATCATTACATTAAGGATACTCAGTTAAGGGCAGGCCACTTCTGCAACTGGCTTTGGTTGGGTTTGGTTGCTTAGTGATCATTACATTAAGGATACTCAGTTAAGGGCAGGCCACGTCACGTGGCCAACACTGAGTTGTTACTTCACGTAACAAAAAACGCCCCCACAATAAATGCAGGGACGCTTGAAAGCGCGGTACCACCCAGCTTAAAACTTTAAAAAGTTTTCGCTTTAAACCTGTAACGAAGGTTAAACGTTAGTTCACGTTAGCAAACTAATGCTCCAGGGTGTAATTCAATATAAACGAATGGACGATTCGCAGCTACCATCGTCTTTCTTAACAGGGTCGTTTATATTTACTTAGCCTTTCTACGCTCGATATAAAAGTTACTCAAATTATAGATAGAAGCATAATCTTTGTCAACAGCTGTAGTGAACTATGCTATAATTAATCTGTTCTAAGGAGGATTCGACATGAATAGAGCAAATTTGCATGCTAGTTTACAACGAATATCAACTTGGTTAAAGCAGAAGCGAGTCAGTCAAAAAGCTCGTATTACATACGGTGTTATTGGGAATGTGCTATTACTTTTCTTTGTAATGGCTACATTAGGTGTTGCATTTGTAGGAGCAACCGGTGCCGGATATTTTGCATCATTAGTAAAAGAAGAACCTATTCGTTCCTACGAAAGTATGGAGAGAGATATTTACAACTACGAACAAACTTCTGAATTATACTTCTCAGATAATGTGTACCTAGGAAAAATGAGAACAGACCTAGAACGTGAAGAAGTATCACTTGAGAATATTTCCCCTTATGTAAGAGAAGCATTAATTGCAACAGAAGATGAATATTTCTTTGAGCACGAAGGCGTTGTGCCTAAAGCTATTGCTCGTGCATTAATACAAGAATTCACGAACTCTTCCGTTCAAACAGGTGGTTCTACCTTAACACAACAATTAATCAAAAACCAAATATTAACAAACGAAGTATCCTTTGATCGTAAAGCAAAAGAAATCCTCTTAGCTTTACGTTTAGAAAGATTCTTTGAAAAAGATCAAATATTAGAAGCTTACTTAAATGTCTCCACTTTTGGGCGTAATGCTAATGGTCGTAATATTGCAGGAATTCAAGCCGCTGCCAAAGGAGTTTTTGGAGTCGAAGCAAAAGACTTAACCCTTCCCCAAGCTGCCTATTTAGCCGGATTACCACAAAGTCCATTTGGCTATACACCATTTACGAATAAAGGGGAAGTGAAACAAGACTTAAGTCCTTCTATCGATCGTATGAAAACAGTACTAGAAAGAATGAAAAGAGAAGAGTTTATTACGGAAAAGGAATTTAATGAAGCAATTTCCTACGACATCAAATCTAATTTAGCTAAGCCTATCGCTACTTCTAATGAAAGATATCCTTGGCTTTCAGCTGAAATCGAAGAACGTTCTAAGCACATTCTGAAGTATATTCTTGCAGAACAAAATGGGATAACAAGAGAGCAGTTAGATCAAGATGAAGCTGAGATGGGACGCTATGAGACACTGGCTTCTCGTGCGTTACGACAAAATGGATATCGTATCCATACAACAATCGATAAACAGATTTTCGATAAAATGGAAGAAGCAAAAGATTCTTATCAAGGATATGGACCAACTGTTACTGTCACAAATGAGGACGGTGAAGCGGAGGAACAACCTGTTCAAGTAGGAAGTATTTTAATAGAAAATTCTACTGGTAAGATTTTAAGTTTTACAGGTGGTCGTGACTTTGAAACGAGTCAAATCAACCATGCGACGCAAGCTTATCGTTCGAATGGTTCCACTATGAAACCTTTATTATCCTATGCCGTTTCGTATGAACTAGGAGAAGCTAGTCCAGGAACAGTTTGGGCAGATATACCAGTAACGATACAAATTCCTGGGCAACCACCATATGAACCAGGTAACTACAATAATCGTTTCCATGGATTAGTTTCATCTCGTTTTGCATTAGAAAAATCATATAATATACCTGCGATTCAGCAATATAGAACAGTTATTAATCAATCACCACTTGAATACCTAAAGAAGATGGGGTTCTCAAGAATAGATGATGCAAATGACAGTGGTCCAGCTGTCGCTATTGGTGGCCTAACAAACGGTGTAACGGTTGAACAAAACGTTAATGCCTTCGCAACCTTTGCAAACCAAGGAAAGTTTATCGATGCATATTTAATTGAACGAATTGAAGATACGCAAGGAAATATATTATTTGAACATAAACCAGAACCTGTGGATGTCTTTAGTCCACAAACAGCTTATTTAACATTAGATGTCATGCGAGGCGTTCTTACTAGAGGGACTGCTGGTTCCGTTCCAGGACAACTTGCCTTTTCTTCCGACTGGGCTGGGAAAACTGGTACCTCACAAGAAACAAAAGATGTATGGTTCGTTGGAACAAATCCAAACGTTACTTTCGGAACCTGGTTAGGATATAAAACACCACGGTCACTAGAAGCTAGAGGTGTAGAAAGTGCTTCCAGAAGAAACTTAACAGTATGGAGTAGGCTTATTAATGCAGCGTATGAAGCAAAACCAGAGGTAGTAGATCCTAATGAGCAATTTAAGATGCCAGGGGGAATTGTTCGTCGTTCTTACTGTGCCATCTCTGGTCTGTTACCATCTGAAGCATGTTCGCAAGCTGGTTTAGTAGAAACCGACATTTTTAATGCTAAATTCGCTCCAACGAAGACAGATGACAGTTTAATCAACACAAACTATGTAACGATTGGTGATAAAAAGTATATTGCTTTAGATTCTACACCTGCAGAGTTTGTACAAAAAGGCTTATTGTTAGCCCCTGAGTATGTAGAATCCTTAACAAATGGACAAGAAATAGACTTACAAACATTACTTCCAGATAACCCAAAATGGAATAATATTATACTTGCAGATGATACTATTTCGGATGACGGTTCAGTACCACAGACCGTTAATGCAGTTGTTAGAAACTCCTTATTAGCTTGGACTCCTTCTACTAGTCCTGATGTTGTTGGCTACTATGTCTACCGAGTGGATGGTGGCAAAATAACAAGGGTAGCAGCCGTTAAAGCTGGAGAGGAAAGAAGATTGACCGTATCTAGTGGAACGTATGTGGTTCGAGCGGTAGATGTTGCCGGAAAAGAATCTGCTAATTCAAATCAGTTAACATTTGGTCAATCAAAACCAGCGGATCCACCAGCAACAAGTAAACCACCTAAAGAAAAACCACCAGAGAGCAACCCTCCTGCCGACCCACCAACAGATGGTGGAGGAGATGAAGAAAATCCTGGAGATGGAAATGGGGATGGAAACGGAGAAGAGCCTACTGATCCTACCGATCCAAGTACCCCACCGGAAGATAATCCTGAGTAACGAAAAAAGCTGAAACGACTTAAAATTAGTCGTTTCAGCTTTTTTTAATCTTCCATTGTACTTAAGTCACCTGTTGGCAAATCTAATTCCCAAGCTTTTAATACTCGGCGCATGATTTTGCCACTTCTTGTTTTCGGAAGTTTATCCTTAAATTCAATTTCTCTTGGTGCTGCATGTGCAGCTAAACCTTTTTTCACGAACTGACGAATTTCTTCGCTTAGTTCATCCGTCACTTCATACCCTTCACGTAAAGCAATAAATGCCTTAATGATTTCCCCTCGAACGGGATCTGGTTTCCCAATAACACCTGCCTCTGCAACAGCAGGATGTTCTACCAACTTACTTTCTACTTCGAATGGACCAACGCGTTCTCCAGACGTCATGATGACATCATCAATTCGTCCTTGGAACCAGAAGTACCCTTCTTCATCCATATAAGCGGAATCTCCTGACACATACCAATCACCTGGCATAAAATAAGATTCATACTTTGCTTCGTTATTCCAAATCGTATGCATCATAGATGGCCAACCACGTTTAATAGCTAGATTCCCCATTCTATTTGGTGGAAGTACATTACCTTGATCATCCACAATAGCAGCTTCTACTCCAGGAATAGGTTTTCCCATCGAACCTGGCTTAATTGGCATAGATGGATAGTTACAAATTAATTGACTACCTGTTTCCGTCATCCACCACGTATCATGAATACGCTTATTAAAAACTTTCATTCCCCATCTTACCACTTCAGGGTTTAAAGGTTCTCCAACGCTTAATACATGGCGTAAAGAAGATAAATCATGCTCTTTTACTAAAGCATCCCCCGCTCCCATTAACATACGGAAAGCAGTTGGCGCACTATACCAAACTGTTACCCCAAGTGATGCAATAACTTTATACCAATTTTCTGGTTTAAATCTTCCACCAACAATGACATTTGTTACACCATTTAACCATGGTCCAAAAATACCATAAACTGTTCCTGTTACCCATCCAGGGTCAGCAGTACACCAATAGATATCTTCTTCTTGCAGATCCAATACCCATTTAGCAGTTTGATAATGTTGTACCATTGCTTGGTGAACATGAAGTACACCTTTAGGTTTTCCTGTAGAGCCAGATGTATAATGAAGAAGCAATCCATCTGTCTTCTCCATCCATACTGGTTCAAACGAAGTACTTGCTTCATTCATTCGTTTGTTCAAATCAAGGAACTTCCCCTCTTCCTCGATTCCATCTCCCACTAAGAAGATGTGCTCTAGTGCAGGTAATTGATCATATGGCACTCGTTCCATTAATTCAGGTGTTGTAACTAACACCTTTGCATCGCTATCTTCTAGACGATCTTTTACGGCTCCTTCCATAAAAGCTTCAAAAAGCGGTCCTACAATTGCTCCTGATTTTACTGCTCCTAAAATCGTAAAATATAATTCAGGTGTTCGTGGCATAAATACAAAAACACGATCTCCTTTTTCAACGTTTCCATATTGCGTTAAAACGTTCGCAGCCTTATTAGAGTTCTTCATCATATCAAAGAATGTATAAGACTCTGAACGATTTTCATCTCGGTAATATAGAGCTACTTTATTCTTTCTAAAAGATAATGCATGTCGATCAATCGCTTCATAAGCTGCATTCATTTTCCCCGTCATAGACCATGAAAAAACCGACTCAACATCAGACCACGAGAAGGATTCTCGTGCTTCTTCATAAGATGGTAATTGATAATTACCTGGTACAATTGGTAGCGCTTCCACTTTCATTGACCCTTCCCCCTTATGTAAGATATTTCAACTTAAGTATACATGAATCTACTAGTCAGTTCCAATTAAAGATTAAATTTTCAGAACCATTATATAAATTTACAATAATTACAATACTGCTAGATTAAATAATACGATGTTTAGTGAAAAAATCCTTCTTCATAAGAAATCTTTGTTATAATAAGGTTATATTGTAAACGCTTACCCTTTTCGTTTAACCACATTACATGATGAGGTGATACAGGTTGATGGATCATGTTAAACGTTATAATGTAATCGAATTAAAGTCTTCTTTTGGCACAATTGTCGTGGAAGGTCCAATATCATCAAGAGAAATTGGGCGACTAAACTTTCATGACGGATTAGTTGCATTCCGTCCTGCTTCACAGCAGAAGGAAGCACTCATGGAAATTGCTGATTTACCAGAAGGAAGAATCATTATTGCACGACTGCATGACACCATAATTGGATATGTTACGTACTTATACCCTGATCCATTAGAACGTTGGTCGGAAGGTAAAATGGCGAACTTAATTGAGTTAGGTGCTGTAGAAGTCGCTAGTGCCTATCGTGGTGCTTCAATAGGAAAGCATCTCCTACGTGTTTCCATGATGGATGATGCAATGGAAGATTATATTATTATTACTACAGAGTACTATTGGCATTGGGACTTAAAAGGAACTGGCTTGAATGTATGGGAGTATCGAAAAATCATGGAGAAGATGATGAATGCAGGTGGATTAGAATATATGGCTACCGATGATCCCGAAATTAGTTCTCACCCAGCTAATTGTTTGATGGTTCGCAAGGGAAAGAGAATTGAGCAAGAAGATATGGAAAAATTTGATCGAATACGATTTAAAAATCGATTTATGTATTAAGGGGGGAGAACTAATGGATAAGACTGCTCTTGTATATTCTGAAGATGCTCTAGGCTATCGATTTTCCCCCACTCATCCTTTTAATCAACTTAGATTAAAAGTTACATATGATCTGCTAGAAAAAATGAAAGCTTTTTCACCTGATCAAATTCATTTACCAAGACATGCTACGGAAGAAGAGTTAGAACTTGTACACCATCATTCTTTTATAGAAGCAGTGAAGAAAGCGGGAAAAAATGAGCTATCGCAAGAGAAAGCAGAGTCATTTGGATTAGGTACAGAAGATACACCAATTTTTCCTCACATGCATGAAGCATCTTCTTTACTAGTTGGGGGCACTTTGACAGCAACGGAACTAGTAATGAGTGGAAAAGTGAAGCATGCGTTCCACTTAGGTGGTGGACTGCATCATGGCTTTAAGGGTAGAGCTTCTGGTTTCTGTGTATATAATGATAGTTCTGTGGCCATTCGTTATATTCAGCAGAAGTATCAAGCGAAAGTCTTATATATTGATACAGATGCTCACCACGGGGATGGCGTTCAATTTACTTTTTATGACGACCCTTCTGTTTGCACATTTTCTATTCATGAAACAGGTCGCTATCTGTTTCCTGGTACAGGTAATGTGAATGAATGGGGTGTTGGAAAAGGGTACGGAACTTCTTTTAATATCCCATTAGATGCTTTTACAGAGGATGATTCGTGGCTAGAATGCTTTGAACAGAGTGTGAGAGATGTAGCTGAATTTTTTAAGCCTGACGTTATTCTGACACAAAACGGTGCTGATTCTCACTTTTGGGATCCATTGACTCATTTATGTGCTTCCATGAACATCTATCATCGTATTCCAGCTATAGCGCATGAACTTGCTCACAAATACTGTGATGGAAAATGGATTGCCACTGGTGGAGGCGGATACGATATTTGGCGAGTTGTTCCTAGAGCTTGGGCTTTAATTTGGATGGAGATGAATGCTATATCTCCTGAAGAAAACCCAATTCCAAGTAGTTGGATCGATTCCTGGACTGAGGAAGCAAATGTAAAACTACCGACTTCTTGGTGGGATGATCCCGCTATTATGAAGCCTGTACCCAGGAAGCTAGATATTGAACAAAAGAATCGAGAAATGACCAAAAGAGCATTGCAGCCAATTAAACCTAGATCTGAGGCTAGATAACCTGAAACGCTAAAAGCCATTTATGAAGTAACATCATTTCATAAATGGCTTTATTTATTGCCCTGGTTCCGTTATGCTTTCATAACTTGGATCCGAAATAATTAATTCGACTCGGCGATTCTTTAACCAGTTTTCCTCTGTCGTATTCGGGACAATAGGACGGGTATCACCATATCCTACTGCAATAAATCGTTCAGGCTCCAGACCATGTTGTTCTAGCAAGAAGCGAATTACACTACTCGAACGGGCACTTGATAACTCCCAGTTAGACGGATAACGCGAAGTAGATATTGGTCGATTATCGGTATGACCTTCCACTTTCACCATATTAGGAATAGATGTAAGCAACTCTCCAACCTTATCCATAAAGGCATAAGCTTGTGGCAAAATCGTAGCTTCTCCACTAGCAAACAAGACCTGTTCTTGTAAAACAAGAACTACCCCACGCTCTGTTCTTGTGGCTACAGCAACATCGGACAACTCATTTACCTCTAGATAATTTTGAACTTCTTCCACAAGATTATCTAAGTCATCTTTTCCGTCTTGATTTTGGTCTGTATTGGACTGGATATCCGGCTGGGTAGGAGGATTTTCTGTTTTTATGATAGATGGATAAAATTCTAAGATTTGGCGTTCGCGAAAGGAATCTGCCAATGCCTTAAACTTTACCATATCGATTTGGGACATCGAAAATAACAGGATAAAGAAAACAAGAATTAATGTAACAAGGTCAGAAAAAGTAACCATCCATAAAGGAGCACTCTTTTTATTATCAGGTCTCGGCTTTCTATGCTTCATTCGTCATCGACTCCGAATCCATCGCATCTACTCGCAATCTATCATTCTCTGACAAAAAGGCACTTAATTTTTCTTCCAAGATCTTAGGGTTCTGACCTGATTGAACGCCAATTACTCCCTCAATGACAATTTGCTTATAAAAGACTTCTTCTTCCGTCTTTTGCGATAATTTAGCTGCCATCGGAATAAACACTAAATTTGCTAAAAGAGAACCATAAAAAGTAGTCAAAAGCGCAATGGCCATATTTGGTCCTAGAGTAGTAGGATCATCTAAGCTTTTTAACATGAGGATTAAACCGATTAATGTACCGATCATCCCCCATGCGGGTGCATACTCACCTGCTTTTTCAAGTAGGCTTCGCTTCTTTCTATGTCTCTCTTCTAAAGCAATAATCTCTGCATTTAAAATATCAACTATCATATCTGGTTCTATACCATCTACTGCCAGTAAGACTCCTTTTCTCATAAAAGGATCCTCTACTTGCTCTATATCTGCTTCTAATGCTAATAAACCTTCTCTTCTAGCTCGATCAGATAATTGAACAAATGTCTTAATGAGAGAAGCAATGTCTAGGTCCTTTGAGTGGAAAGCTTGTCTCATAGTTAATACCAATGACTTCAATTCTTTCAGAGGAAAACTTACTAACATTGCAGCAAACAAACCACCGATTACAATGAGAATAGACGGAATATCCACAAAGGAGGCGAATCCTTCTGTTCCTCCTGAAGTGAATATTGCTAAAAATACTAAGCAAATTCCGACCAACATACCAAAGGGGGTGAATCCATCAAACTTTTTCATTTACTTTCTCCCTGCACGAATCCGTCTTTCTCCTAATATCGACAGGTTTTTTATTTTGTTGAGTCACGTTCCTCAATTCGGTGTGGCAATATAACCGTTTGTTCTTCTACCGATTCTTTACTCATATACTTTGTTAACAAGCGCATTGCCACAGCTCCGATGTCATATAAAGGTTGGACAACAGATGTAAGCTGAGGACGAACCATCATCGCAAGTTTTGTATTATCAGACGTAATTACTTCTAAATCAGTTGGAAGAACTTTACCTGCGTCTTGTGCACCATGAACTACACCTAATGACATTTCATCATTTGATGAATAAACCGCTGTCACGTTAGTAGGAAGTTCACTTAAACGTTGCCATGCTTCTAACCCAGAGTCATACGTATAATCACCTTCAATGATATACTGATCATTCACTGTAATGCCCGCATTTTCTAACGCATCTTTATATCCGGCTAACTTCAACTCACGATTAATTACATCATGGAAAGGTCCAGAAATGAATGCAATTTCTTTATGTCCTTTTTCAATAAACATAGTTACTGCGTCATAGGTAGCTTGACGATAGTCAATATTTACAGAAGGGATTTGTTGTTGTTCATCAACAGAACCTGCTAGAACGATTGGCACACTACTACGTTTGAATTCTTCTACATGCTCCTCTGTAATATTTCCACCCATGAACACAATTCCGTCTACTTGCTTTCCAAGCATTGTATTTAATAAATGCAACTCTTTTTCTTTATTTTGATCAGAGTTACTAAGAATAATGTTGTATTTATACATTGTCGCAATATCTTCAATACCACGTGCTAGTTCTGCGAAGAAAATGTTAGAAATGTCAGGGATAATTACACCAACTGTAGTTGTCTTTTTAGAAGCTAGTCCACGAGCTACAGCATTGGGACGGTACCCTAGTCTTTCAATCACTTCTAATACTTTCTTTCTAGTAGCTGGCTTAACGTTAGGGTTGCCATTTACTACTCTTGAAACAGTTGCCATAGAGACGTTTGCCTCTCTTGCTACGTCATAAATCGTAATATTCATGTATGTATGCACTCCTTTGTCTTTTCAATCTTCTATATTTATCTAATTTTAGATGAATGTAATTATGAATACTGCCTTTTATCATACGATACGAGCGTTGATACTGCAATGAATTACATAAGAAATTACGGGGATTTTACAATTGTTTTTTATTATTATTCACAATGCTGTGTACTTTACTCTTTTTAGGTAAAAATACATTCAAATATCCAAGTGACTGCACAGGGATTTCCGCTGCAGGGGGACGCTTTCCACGGGGCGGGTTGCTGAGCCTCCTCGTCGCGATAGTACGCGCTCCTGTGGGGTCTCAGTAACCCACCTTTCCCGTAGGAGTCGCCCCCTTCCGCTACAATCCCAAATTTTAATTATGTAAAATCACTTTCTGCACTATGATGAATTCAAATATAACGTAAAAAAGTACCCTACAGAGAGCACTATTTAAGTGTCTACTCTATAGGGTACATCTTACTTTTGAATGAACTTTTTTAGTTTTGTTCCAAACCAACTTTTATTAGCTTAAAAACCGTATTAAAGTTGGTAAGCCTTAACCGTCTTCATGATTTGCTCGTAGAAGTCATCGAATTGATTGAAGTCCATTTGTTGAGCAGAATCGGACAATGCTACTGCTGGGTCTGGATGCACTTCTGCCATCACTCCATCAGCTCCAATTGCTAAAGCTGCTTTTGCTGTTGGTAATAGTAAATCACGACGACCAGTTGAATGTGTTACGTCTACAAATACTGGTAAGTGCGTTTCTTTCTTTAAGATTGGCACCGCAGAAATGTCTAATGTGTTACGTGTTGCTTTCTCGTACGTACGAATACCACGTTCACATAGGATAATTTGTCCATTTCCACGAGACATAATGTACTCCGCAGCATTGATGAATTCTTCAATTGTTGCAGCTAAACCACGTTTTAAAAGAACCGGTTTATTTACAGAACCTGCAGCTTTCAACAATTCAAAGTTCTGCATGTTTCGTGCACCAATTTGAATAACATCTACATAATCAACTGCTGTTTCAATATCAGCAGGGTTAACAATTTCACTTACTACTCGAAGGTCGTACTCGTCCGCAACTTGCTTTAGAATCTTTAATCCATCTAATCCAAGACCTTGGAAATCGTAAGGTGATGTACGAGGTTTATATGCACCTCCTCGTAACATTGTTAATCCTTTCGCTTTAATTTCTTTTGCTACGGCAGCAACTTGATCGTAACTTTCTACTGCACAAGGACCGAAGATAAACGTTGGAGTACCGTTTCCAATTTGTTCACCATTCACATTTACAATTGTATCTGTAGGTTGTTTTTTACGTGAAACTAACAAAGCTTTCTGATGGTCATCAGATTGAAGCTCCACCCCAGCTTTAAAAATTTCTTTGAAAATATGGAGAATTGTAGAGTCCTCAAACGGACCATCATTTAATTGTTTAATTTTATCTAACATGCCTCGCTCACGAACTGGATCATATCGATTGCCACCATGTTTTTCTTTAATTTTACCTATTTCTTGAACAACCGTAGCACGCTTGTTAATTAACTCTAATAACTGTTGATTCATTTCATCTACTTGTGCACGTAATTGTTCTAATGTTTGCTGACTCATCTGTTTCTCCACCCTTCTCTGTGCTTCTATATTATCTTTCAAGAGAATCTAAATTATGGTACATTTTCTCTATAGATAAAAATGATAACGAAGCAACTTCTAACTTATTAATTTATGTCATTATAAATCACGTTGGAGCAAATGTCACGTAAAAATACTTTTTTAATTAAACGCTTTTAAGCGATAAAGTAAACTGGGTGTTTTTTCTCAAAGAAAGGGTGTTATCTATGCAAAATACAGAAACTATTTTTGCACTGGACATAGGTACGCGTTCTGTCGTTGGAGTTATTGTCAAAAAGATTGAAGGTCAATACCATGTGGAGAAAGTGATTGTAGAGGAACATAGTGAACGTTCGATGCTTGATGGACAGATTCACGATGTCATTGCTGTCTCAAATACTATTACTTCCATAAAAGAGACACTAGAAGAAACATATGGAGAGTTATCAAAAGTTTGTGTAGCTGCAGCAGGAAGGTCATTAGTGACAATGAAGAAATCTTTTTCTAAAGAGATAAAAGGTAAGCCATTGCTAACGAACGAAGACGTCTTACATATGGAATTGTCCGCTGTTCAAGAAGCACAAAGTGACGTTGCAGATACAGATAAAAAATCTAATCACGTAAATAACTATTATTGTGTTGGTTATTCTGTTTTAAAATATTATATTGATGGCCAAGAGATTGGTAATTTAGTAGACCAGCGTGGTGAATGGGCTACAGTAGAAGTCATTGCCACGTTCTTACCAAGAGTGGTTGTAGACTCTTTGTTATCCGCACTATCACGTGCCTCTTTACAACTTGATGCACTGACTCTTGAACCAATTGCAGCGATAAATGCCTTGATCCCAACTTCCATGAGAAGATTAAACATAGCATTAGTAGATATTGGAGCTGGTACTTCTGATATTGCCTTAACGAAAGAAGGCACCATTATAGCTTACGGAATGGTACCAACTGCTGGAGACGAAATTACCGAAGCTGTGAGTGATGCATTTTTATTAGATTTTACGAAAGCAGAAAGTGTAAAACGCTCATTGAGATTACATGAAGAAGTGTTAGTAGAAGACGTTTTGGGCTTTGAAAATAGGATTCCTTCTATGGAAGTAATTCGGGAAATTAAGCCAGCTGTGGAACATTTAGCAGCAGAAATAGGGAAAGAAATTAAGTTCCTGAATGGCAACGAATCTCCTAAAGCTATAATGTTAGTTGGAGGAGGCAGTTTAACTCCTTGCTTATCTGATCAATTGGCAAGTTACCTTGAACTTCCAGTTAATCGAGTAGCTGTAAGGGGATCAGATGCCATTCAACATGTAAGCTTTGCAGACGGGATTGTAAGTACTCCGGAATTAGTGACTCCTGTTGGTATTGCGCTTGCTGCGCAAACTACTCCCATTCACTATGTTACAGTAACCGTAAACAATACAACCGTTCGTTTATTTGAGTTAAATGAGTTAAAGGTTTCCGATTGTTTATTGGCTTCTGGGGAACGTGTATCCAAGTTACATGGAAAACCTGGTTTAGCAACTTTCATTACCTTTAACGGACAACCGATTCAAATACCTGGTCAACATGGAAAACCACCTATCGTGCATGTGAATGGAGAACTAGCTACTTTACAATCTATTGTCAAAGACCAAGATAAGCTAACAGTCGAAAAAGGAGTAGATGGTACATTTGCAGAGATATATGTAAAAGACTTCTTAGATGCTTCCTCTCATTTCACTGTATCTGTCAATAACGAACCAGTCGAGGTAATGCCTACTGTTTGGATTAATGAGCGTAAAGGGAGTATTCACGACCCGCTTCATGATGGAGATAACGTTCGAGTGACTTTTACGTCTACGATTGAACAATTAGTAAAAAGGTTCGCATCCACTTTTGATTTAGAACAAGGAATGAAGAAGTTTTTTGTTACAATAAACGGAAAGCAAACATCTATCCCTAAGTATGGTGTTCAAATTAAGAAAAACGGTGTCTCTGCTAATGTAAGTAGCCAATTACAAAAAGGGGATTCCATCGAAATTATTATTCCAAAGAAACCAACTGTCAGGGAAGTAATGAATTGTCTACAAACATCACTTGAACAGCGAATTACTGTTTTTATTGATAATAAAGAGATAACAATTTCTCGAAATCTTTCTGTAATAAAAAAGAATAATAAAGATGTAACGATAGAAGAAACAGTAAGTAGTGGAGATTCTATTACATTCACTTCCCAGAATCAAACCTCATTTATTTTTCAAGATGCTCTTCCTTTTCTGTCCGTTGAAAAACCAGGTGAAGGGTATACATTTACTCTAATGTACAATGGTAGTCCAGCTACATTTGATACTCCTATCTTCTCTGGCGATGAGTTGGCGATTGAATGGAAGAAAGTGATGAAAGTGTAGAGATGATTATCTCGGTTACTGAGAAAGAATTAATCCAGTCGAAATGACCTTGATCATGATACGTGTGCTCTTCATGGAGTTTTCTACTCTTAGAGCGCACGTTATTTTTTTAACGTGTACTCTTCACCGACTCTTCTACTTCTTGAGCGCACGTTAATTTGGAGACTCCTCTAAATGCAAGTCACATTACGTGACTAACGAAGAATTCTTGCTGGTCACGTAACAAAAAAAGCTTCTGAGAATTTAAGATTCTCAGAAGCTTTTTTGCTAAACTATCGTACCCAACTCACTAACAAATTTTCTTTAATGGAGGTATGGCTAGTAGATTCTACTACTTTACCATCCTTAAAGTAAAACACCTGTGGCGATTCATGACGTATTCCTGTTACTTCTTCAATATAATTACTTAAGGGTCTAGATGTTTGAACAGTAATAAAGTAAGCCGGAGCATCTAGATTATTTTTTACAAAGAAACGGAATTCTTGAAATGCTCGTGCTGAAATTGGGCATGTACTACTATGTTTAAAAAGAAATCCCGAATAAGAGTCTTTTACATTCTCCCACTCTTGGATTGTGTGTAATTCTTTCATGATGACACTCCTTATTTAGAGTACTCCATTTCTTTCGCTGGTTCCTCTTCTTGTGATTCTGCTACAACTTCTTCACTAGTAGGAAGAGGGATAGTCGTTACCTGTTCTTCTTCCAATTGTGACAGTTCTTCTTGTACGGAAGCTCTTCTAAATTCTTTTACTTTTCCCACAACGTCGTTCGTTTCTTGTTGCACCTTTTGAACAAGTGATAAAGAAGTCTGTTTGGCATTCTCAGCAAGTTCTGTACTTTTACCTTTCACTTGCTCGGTCCAAAGTTCAGAGCGCTCTTTTACATTCTTTGCTTGTTCTGTTAAGTCATTACGTAATTCTTTTCCCGGTTTTGGAGCAAGGAATAATGCAGTTACAGCACCTACAACTCCACCAATAATAGTCCCTACTAAAAATCCATTTGACGTTTGCTCTTGGTCACGTTGCTCTTGATTTGCTGTCATGTTCTCTTCTCCCTTCAGAATCTAGAATCTTATTCGTACTGTCTTACACGTTGGGGTGTTTCTTTTTCTTCTGTGTCTTTTACTTTTTTAGACTTAAAGCGATCACGTAGGTCCATAAATACATTACCCCACTGGACAACTTGTGTAACAGTTTCTGTGTTTTTCTCTAGTTGGCTAGTTACCGAACCTGTAATACGCCTTACAGAAGTGTTTAAGTCTTGAATACTTGTGCCTACACCTTGAACTGCGTGTACTACACTATTTAATTTCTCCGCCTTACCCTGAATATCCTCTGCCAAAGCGTTAGTTTTGTTTAAAAGTTCTGTCGTTTCATTTGTTACACCTTGTAATTGACCTTCTAATCCATTTAATGTCTTTGCCACACTATCCAGAGTTCCGTTTAAGGATCGAAGTGTTCTTGAAATATTCACCACCAAAATAAAGAAAGCTACAGCAATTACAGCAATACTAACGTATAAAAGCCATTCCATCTCTAGCACCTCCAATTACTTTTCTTTTCCCATACTAAAATTATGTAAAACCTATTATGTCTTATTTTAGAGTAGATTGTTGCAATTTGCCAATCTTTGCGTAAAAGTATGAAAAATAATAGTTAGACACACGAAAAAACGCTAGGCCGTTTTTTAAAGAAATAGGGTACAATAGAGTGGTAATTTATATTTGGAGGTATACATATGAGAGATTCTAGAATTGCTACTTTAGCAAAAAACTTAATTAACTATTCCGTTCAATTGCAACCTGGTGAAAAAGTGTTAATTGAGAACTTTGGTGTTCAAAAAGAATTAGTAAATGAGTTAGTAAAGGCTGCTTACGAAGCTGGAGGTCATCCTTTTGTTTCTTTAAAAGAACCTTCTTTAGACCGCACGTTATTACTTGGTGCAACAGAAGAGCATTTCTCCTTAATGGCTGAATTCGAAGCAAATGTGATGAGTAAAATGGACGCTTATATCGGTCTTCGCTCTGGTGACAATATCAATGAGCAAGCAGATGTACCTGCTGACAAGTTAAAAATCCACGGTTCTACAATAGGAAAGAAAGTTCATCGTGAAATTCGTGTACCTAAAACAAAATGGGTTGTACTTCGCTATCCAAATCCATCCATGGCTCAACTTGCTAAAATGAGTACAGAAGGTTTCGAAGACTTCTACTTTGACGTTTGTAATTTGGACTACGGTAAGATGGATAAAGCGATGGATAACTTAGTGGAACTAATGAATAAGACGGATAAAGTTCGTATCGTTGGCGAAGGTACGGATCTATCTTTCTCCATTAAAGATATTCCAGCAATCAAATGTGCTGGTCGCATGAACATTCCTGATGGAGAAGTGTACACAGCTCCTGTTAAAACTTCTGTAAACGGAACAATTACTTACAATACTCCATCTCCATACCAAGGGTTTACATTTGAAAATATTAAACTTACTTTTGAAGATGGTAAAATTGTAGAAGCAACGGCGAATGACAGTGAGCGTATTAACGATATCTTTGATACAGATGAAGGCGCTCGTTATATTGGAGAGTTTGCTATTGGGGTAAATCCTTATATCTTACACCCGATGCAAGATATTCTATTCGATGAGAAAATCGCAGGAAGCTTCCATTTCACTCCTGGACAATGTTATGAGGAAGCAAGCAATGGAAATGACTCCAACATCCACTGGGATATCGTAAACATTCAACGCCCAGAATACGGTGGAGGAGAAATCTACTTTGATGATGTACTAATCAGAAAAGACGGTTTATTCGTGATCGATGAATTACAAGCATTAAATCCAGATCAGTTGAAATAAATCAAAAGAGGCTGGGACAAAACCCGAAAGTGACTGCACTGGGATTTCCGCTGCAGGGGGACGCTTTCCACTACGAAAAGCGAAAGGCGCGCGTTCAGCCGCGGCAGAAAAGTTTGGAAGACCGAGGAGGCAGCTCTTCAGCCACCGGAGGGCTTTTGGACTTTTCCGAGCGGTTGCGCACCTGCAGCTGGACACGGCATCACTTTGCGTACGCTCCTGTGGGGTCTCAGCTACCCACCTTTCCCGTAGGAGTCGCCCCCTTCCGCTCCATTCCCAAACAAGTTTGGATTGTAGAAACCATTCTTCTAAAAGTTTTTGTCAAGTTACTTTAGTTTAGCTATATAAACAAAAAGATGCATCTAAGTTAGATGCATCTTTTTGTTTAATTTATTTACACAATCCCTCATAAGCACTTTGGAACTTTTGGATGTCTCCCGCTCCCATGAAAATTAGTACGCCTGTTTCATGCTTTTGCAATACAGCAGTCTCTTCTTCTTCTAACAACTCCGCACCTGGAATTTTCTCCTGTAGGTCTTTAATAGAAAGTTTTCCATGGTTTTCACGAGCTGAACCAAAAATATCACATAAATATACCTGATCTGCTCCATTTAAGCTGTCAGCAAACTCCTGTAAGAAGGTTTGCGTACGAGTAAATGTATGTGGTTGAAACACCGCTACTATTTCTCTATCTGGATATTTCTGTTGTGCTGCTTGAATCGTTGCCTTAATTTCTGTTGGATGATGAGCATAATCATCAATGACCACTTGATCTCCAACTTGTTTTTCCGTAAATCGACGTTTCACACCAACGAAAGATAACAATTGTTCTTGAATGATATCTGCTTCAATATCCTCATAATGACAGATAGCAATAACTGCTAGTGCATTTTGAACATTGTGATCACCGTAAGTTGGAATTTTAAACGTCGCATAATATGTGTTTCGGACAAAGACATCAAACGTTGTTCCCGTAGTTTCTTTCACAACATTTCTTGCTTGGAAATCATTCTCCTCATTGAAACCATAGAAAAGAACAGGAACGTTCGCTTGAATTTTCTGTAACTGTTCGTCGTCGCCACAAGCTATGATACCTTTTTTTACTTGCATAGCCATCTCTTGGAAAGCAGAGAATACATCATCTATGCTAGCAAAATAATCTGGATGATCGAAATCGATGTTTGTCATAATCGCATAGTCTGGTTCGTACGACAAGAAATGTCTTCTATACTCACATGCTTCAAAAACGAAGTAATTCGCATTTGGTGCACCTTGACCTGTACCATCGCCAATTAAATAAGAGGTAGGTTTAGCACCTTTCATCACATGAGCAAGTAGTCCAGTAGTGGACGTTTTACCGTGTGCACCGGTAACAGCAATGCTTGTGAACTGATTCATAAATTCACCTAGGAATTTATGATAACGAATAATCGGTAAGTTTAATTCTTTTGCTGCTTCAATTTCCTCATGTGTGTCAGGGAAAGCATTACCAGCAATTATTGTCATACCTTCTTTAATGTTGTCCTTACTAAACGGCATAAAAGGAATGCCATTCTCTTCAAGTGCTGTTTGAGTAAAGAAAAATTTATCTACATCTGAACCTTGAACGTTATACCCAATTTGGTGAAGGATTTGAGCTAATGAACTCATTCCTGATCCTTTAATGCCTACAAAATGGTATATTGTCATAAATGAACCTCCAACCATTGTCGATCTGTAAGCAGTATATGACACAAACCTATATTTTGCTAAAATCTAAGGTTTTGTTTGTGTATACATACTTCACATGTCGTATCTCTCAAATTTGTGCGGTCTAATTATATCACTTTTTCACAGTAACTCCTATACCCTACCACGCTTCAACAAATCCTACAAGTTTTCTAAGTCCATGTCGTTAATTAACACATCTCTTGGCTTACTTCCACGGGCCTCGGAAATCACTCCTTGTGACTCCATCATCTCCATCAATCTAGCTGCACGATTGTATCCAATGCGGAATCTACGTTGAAGGGATGACGTAGAAGCAGAACCTTGTTCTACCACAAATTCACAAGCATCAGAATATAAATCGTCATCGTCTTCCACTAGTTGAATCTTTTTTAATAGTTCGTCCTGATGGAACAGGAACTCTGGATCTTGTTGATTTCTTACATGATGGACAATTTTTTCAATTTCATCATCCGTCACAAAAGTCCCTTGAAGACGAACAGGCTTTGAAGCTCCATTGTCTAGGAACAACATATCTCCCCTACCTAATAATCGTTCTGCACCAGCCGAGTCAATGATGGTTCTGGAGTCTACTTGTGAAGACACAGAAAATGCAATTCGAGTTGGTACGTTAGCTTTAATTAATCCTGTAATAACATCTACAGAAGGACGTTGTGTGGCAATAATTAAATGGATACCACAAGCTCTTGCTTTTTGAGCAATTCGACAGATCGCATCTTCTACATCATTCGGTGCCATCATCATTAGATCTGCCAACTCATCAATTACTACTACGATAAACGGAAGTTTTTGAGAGTACTGTCCTGCTTCCATAGCTTTATCGTTAAAGCGTTTAATGTCTCTTACTCCAGTATGTGCAAATAGCTCGTAACGTCGCTCCATTTCTTCTACTGTCCACTTTAAAGCAGCTGTAGCAGTTTTGACATCTGTGATCACTGGTGTCACGAGATGAGGAATACGATTATAAGGTGCAAGCTCTACCATCTTTGGATCAATTAACAGAAGACGAACGTCTTCTGGCGTAGCTTTATATAACAAGCTCACGAGAATACTATTAATACAAACACTTTTTCCAGAACCTGTTGCTCCAGCGATTAATCCATGCGGCATTTTGTTTAAATCTGTTACAACTGGTTTACCTGAAATATCTAAACCTAGTACGGTAGTTAAAGGTGACTCTGAATGACGAAAAGCCGGGTCTTCTAAAATCTCACTTATAAAAACAGGACGGCTAACTGGGTTTGGTATTTCAATCCCTATCGCCTGTTTTCCTGGAATAGGTGCTTCCATACGAATATCTCTTGCTGCCAAACTTAATTTCAAGTCATCTGATAAGTTAGTTATTTTATTTACTTTAACGCCTGGCTCTGGTTGTACTTCAAACCTAGTTACAGAAGGTCCTTGGCTAACGTGAACTACTTTAGCTCTTACATTGAAATGTTCAAGTGTCTGATCTAAGAGTGCGGACTGTTCTTCTAACCACTCTTGGTCTCCTTCTCGAATGATAGGAGGAGTTAGAAGTTCGGTACTTGGGAAGTAGTAATTTTCCGCTGTTTCTTCTCTTTTAGTATCTTGTGATAGTATCTTCTCTTTATTCTCTTTTGTTGGTACAACCTTTTCCACTTGTTCTGATGGTGTACTCTCTTGTGTTGGTAAAACTTTTTCTGGTTGTTTACGTTTATCAGAGTTCAACATTAGGACATTAAAAGGAACTTTGCTTCTTTTTCTCTCTGGTTGTTTTTCTTTCTCTACAGTCCCTTCGCTTTCTTCAGGTGTTTCCATTACTACAGTTTTTTTGATTGGAGCTTCTACGACTTTTTCTTCTTCTAGAGTATCTTCTCGGGATAGCGCATGGAACTCTATGTCTTCCTCTTGAAGCACGTGTAACTCTTCTTCAAGGAATTCTTCATGACTATCATGAGGTTCTTCTATTTTCACATTCACTGCCGTTTCTTCATTTACTTCGGACTCAACTACTATTTCTTCTTCACTATGTATAGATAAATTATCCGAAACAGCTTGTACAGCTTCTTTCTCTACCTCTTCTTTCTGTTCCCACTCTTGTCTCATCGTTTGTAACAACTCTTCAGAATCGACAGCGGGGCGAGATCGAAACCCATAAATAGGAGACGGGATCTGAGAGGGCTTAAATGGTTTCCTATGTTCTATCGTGTCTATCTTAACTGTACTTTGGTTAGTAGTTGGATTATATGTACTCTCTCTCTCTGGCTGTTTATCAATCTTTGTATCTTCATAAGCTTTGGGCTTTTCATCCACATGTCCAAGCTGACCAGTCCTTGCTTCCTTTTCCTCATCTGGAATCAATGGAAACTTAAATTCATTCTTAGGATAATGATAAGCGACATGTGATTTAGGCGGTGTTAGCTCCTCTTCTGCAACCTCTTGCGTCACAGCAACCTCTTCCTCCGCCACACGATCATCATAATCAACTTTCGCAATCAACTTCTTTAACCATTTCATCTATGTCAACATCCTTCATTTGTGAATATTCGTCACATCAAATTGTAGCACAATAAACAGAAATTACGAGTGGCTTTTGTTATGGTAGAAATGTGATGGCCAAAACAAGCTTTGTAAATTTTCGGCTCATTTAGGAAGATGTGTAGGAAGTCGCAGGGAAAGCTAGCTTTCCTAAAAGACTTCCTACACATCTTCCTACCTTTCAGCAAAGCTGAAAGGCGTGTGAAGCAATGCTTCACACGAATGAGCCGAAAATGGTGCAGTCACTCAGCATATAAAAGAAAAAACACCCCAAGAATGGAAGTGTCTTTTCGTCCTAAACCTATTTACCTACCGGAAACTCAGTTCCAACCACTGCATCATCACCAAGAACTAAAATTCCCTTCACCTCTGGAGCATTTGGAATTGCCAACTCACGAGCGGAACAAATCATGCCTGAAGAAGGTAAACCGCGTAGCTCTGCATCTTTAATTAACATACCGCTTGGCATTACGGCTCCAACCTTTGCTACCACTACTTTCTGCCCAGCTTCTACATTTGGCGCACCGCAAACAATCTGTACCTTCTCATCGCCTAAATCCACTTGGCACACACTTAACTTATCTGCATTAGGATGTTTCTCTTTTTCCACAACATGTCCAACAACAAACTTAGGAGATAAATCAGCTACTAACAGATCCTCAAAGCCCTCTGCTTTAATCAACTCATTAACTTGATTCACTAACTCCTCCGTTAGCTCAACTTGTCCATTCGCTTCTAATGAAAGGTGAAAAGAAACCTCAAAAATATTGTATCCAATCGTCTCATTCGAAGAAGTTTCGATAACACGAGCTACATTTCCTTTTCGATCTACATGAACTTTCTCTTGTCCTACCTCTTTAGAAGTAGCTAATAACACGTCACCAATACCTTCTTTGTTATAAAACATATGCAACATTTCTACTTACTCCTTTTCTACACGTCTATTTTTTCCTAATATAAAAATAGGTTCTAGTTCTGAAGACTCATATAAAAATGACAGAGCCGTAATCGGAACGTGACCATTTGAGAAAAAACTCATTGTCAACTGTGCAAGTATATCATAACCAGTTTCATTTTGAATATCTGCTAATATTAGTACATCTTGATGCGGCACAGCAACTGCCATTTTTCCAGTAACACTCTCTGAAAACTCTTCTAAAAAGCGTTCATTTAAAATTCTACTTGCATCGTATCCATCTTTCGTTGCTAAGAAATAAAAATGATTTCCTGCAACTGTATCTTTCTTTAAAGGTGTAGATAGTTTTTTCACATTAAACCTTGCCACTTCTTTTACTTGTTCTTCTGTCCAGCCTTCTTTTTCTAGGAAAGCTTGATCAATTAATCGATACGTTGTTCCCAGGTCAACGGAATAATACACTCTTGTTTCTGCCGTATGCTCTGAAACAATAAAAGCAGAACCTCTCTCTGATTCATTCGGAAAAGAAGTAGAACGAATGACAGGGAAGATATTTTGTTCTTGTCCATTTAATCCTTGTTGGTCAGTCATTGCGTGCAAGGCTTCTTCGACATAGTAAACAATCTCGTCAAATGCTTTTTCTTTCGTTCTCTCCCATTTAACAATCATGTTAGGGATGGAAAGCGTCACCCCTTTACCAGTCTTCGTATCCTCAATTCGTAGCTGGTCTTCTTTCTTATTATAAGTAATCGAACGCTCTTCTTTTTGTAAGCGATTCGTTAACGTTGTCTTCATTAACTCCGAAGTCATCTTCATCGTCATTCCTCCATTCATGATAAAAGGATATTAATAGTTTACGTAACAAAAGACCCCAACACCAAGTTAGGGTCTTGAAATGAATTACTTCGTTGCTTCTTGCAAGAATTTTTCAATCTCTTCTTGCGTTTTACGATCTTTACTGACAAATCTTCCAGTCTCAGTTCCATCCGTAAACACTAGGAAGCTCGGAATTCCGAAAATGTCATGCTGGATACATTGGTCCAAAAACTGATCTCGATCTACATAAATAAAATGATATTCGCTAAATTTACTCTCTACCTCAGGTAAAATTGGCTCGATTACTCGACAGTCTGGACACCAATCAGCAGAAAACATAAATACATATTTTCCTTCTTGTTTAAATGATTCAAATTGTTCTACACTCTCAAGCTTTTTCATTTTTGGGTGCCTCCTGTATCAATAGTCATTTGTCCATATTTAATGTACTGTTTCTTTCTCATCCATTCTGATATTAATAAGGATAACACAGCAGGACCAATGATGTGGAGTAAAAGAACTTTTATCAATACATCTACACTAAATCCCATCGTGGTAAAAGTCATTATTTGACCTACTAAACCACTCGTACCCATCCCTGCTCCAGCTGCATTATTTTCCATCGCTAGCCACGCCGTTCCAATGGGAGATAGAACGACACCAGCTATTGTTGGAGGAATAATAATGAGAGGGTGCCTTAAAATGTTTGGTACCTGAAGCATGGAAGTTCCTATCCCCTGTGCGATAAGACCTCCAATCTTATTTTCCCGATAACTAGACACCGCAAATCCAACCATTTGAGCACTACACCCAATCGTCGCTGCACCCGCTGCTAATCCACTCAAATCTAACATGAAAGCTATGGCTGCACTAGAGATTGGTGCAGTTAAAGCCCACCCCATTAATAATGCAACTATTATTCCCATGATAATTGGTCTTTGTTCTGTCGCCCAACTAATAGTTTCACCTAACGAAGTCATAAAAAACGAGACTGGTGGCCCAACAATCGAAGCGATAAAGTAACCCACCAAAATAGTGACAAGTGGTGTTACCAAAATATCTACTTTTGTTCGTTTACTAACTAACTTACCGAACTCCGTTGCTATCACAGATGTAACATATGCTCCAGCTGGACCTCCTAAAGTAAAACCGACACTACCTGCAATTACGGCAGAGAATAATACTAATGGAGGTGCTTGAAGTCCATATGCAATCGCGACCCCAATTGCAGGTCCAGCTAATCCCATTGTGATAGTTCCTATTTCCACTAGAATAGAAACGCCTAATTGCTCTCCAATAGTCTTAATAATAACACCGATTATTAAAGAACTAAAAAGTCCTAATGCCATATACGTAAGTGCATCAATTACATATGCTTTTACAGAAAGAGATACACCTTGCTCTTTTATGTATTTCTTCATAACCATTCTCCTCACTTTCTATTCAAGTGTAAAGACAGATGTAATAAATGTCTAGAGGAAAATATGTAAGGCAATCACTTGTTACCTTACCCCAAATGAGGAAAAGGATACTACACTAAATTTTTAATCAGGGACTTACTCATTAGGAGGATATCTTTTCTTTATGGGACTCGATAAGTATACTCATCTAAGTGCAGACCACATCACGTGGTCAACGATGAGTTGTTACTGATCACGTAACAAAAAAGCTGCCAGAGGATTCCTGGCAGCTTTCCAACAATTTATTTACTTACATCAGATGAACGTAACATGGTTACCATTGTTTTCACACTAGAAAGAATAGTATCTCCACTTGACTCAGTAGTTACTTTAACTCCTCCTCGTCCTATAATGATTCGATATCGATCATCCTCGATAGAATCAATAAACGAATAGTAATATCCTTCATCTGTTTCCTTTACTGTTGAGAGTGTAACATTCTCTCTCCTACTTTTTTCTTCTTCATAGAGAGATTTACTAAATTCATCTTCAAATGGATTAAAGAAGACAATATATGTTTGATTATTTCCTTCTAATATAATATTACTAGGTGAAGTTTCTATAATTTTCACATTAGAAGGCAAATGAAAACTTAATCCTTCTGTTGATTCATTTGGTGCAGCAACTTCAATAGTTGATGGCTCTTCTAAAATAGACTTTGATCCCTTTAGCTGATCTTCCACGCTTCCTTGACAACCAGCTAAAAATAGTATGGTAAGTAAGGCGAATAGCCCTTTTCCTTTCAACATTCTCCAAACTCCCTCCAACCCTTGACTACAATATATGTTAATCATAGCGTTTTCATAGAATGCATGCAATAAGAGGTTGTCGAAAATTGGAGAAAGAGAGGAATATTTAGCGACTTTCTTCCCATTGACCAATCAGTGGAAGTACCACTTGAACAAATAAATCTGTACGTTTCACTCGATTATTTGTCAGAATCCCAGCTATACCTTCTTGGTGTTTTGTATTCTGTCTATTCCAAAATTGATCTACCAGTGGACCTAACTCTTCACCAGCATGCAAGTGTTCATATAAAAAGTTTGGAAGTGGCAAGAGAAGGCCTCCAGCTACAAATAATTCGCCTGAGGAATGAACCAGCGCGCCCCAGTTGCACAGATAGTATGCGTCGTCCATAATGACTATTCCAGCTTCTAATCCAATTCCAATATCATTCCCAATTACTGCCTGTTTCGCCCGATTAATGGCACCAAGCTTAGTCTCTTCATGTCCAATAGGTTGAGCAGAAACAAATGAGGGAATATCACTACCCTGTACTTCTATTTTGTATTCACACGAAATAAATGCATTTGTTACTGCTTCTATTTTTGTAGGGTTCTTGGAGCCTACCATCACTTTCATATTGGGAAACCTCTTACGCTTGGCTTTTAATGGTCTTCACAGTAGAAGCATCAGCCGATTTCACTAATTTCACAATTAACTCTTTTGCTGCAGCATAATCATCTACATGAACGATAGAAGAGGACGTGTGAATGTATCGAGAGCAGATACCAATTACAGCACTTGGTACACCGTTGTTTGACATATGCACTCTACCTGCATCTGTTCCACCTTGGGAAACAAAGTATTGATAAGGAATTTTATTGCTTTCAGCAGTGTCTAATACAAATTCTCTCATTCCACGGTGTGTAACCATAGATCGATCTAGAATTCGAAGTAACGCACCTTCTCCAAGTCTTCCGAATTCTTTCGGATCGCCAGTCATATCATTTGCTGGAGATGCATCTAAAGCAAAAAACAGATCTGGGTTAATCATATTTGCAGCAACTTGCGCTCCACGCAACCCAACCTCTTCTTGAACAGTAGCTCCAGAATACAGTGTGTTAGGCAGTGTTTCTCCTGCAACTTCTTGTAAAAGTTCCAAAGCAAGACCACAACCGTAACGGTTATCCCAAGCTTTCGCCATAATTTTCTTTGGATTTGCCATTGGTGTAAATGGGCAAACCGGTGTAATCATTTGACCTGGTTTTACGCCAAGTGCTCTAGCGTCTTCTTCATTGTCTGCTCCAATATCGATTAACATATTTTTAATATCCATCGGTTTTTGACGAATTTCTTCTGTTAATAAATGAGGTGGGATAGAGCTAATGACACCATCAATTGGTCCGTTCGTTGTCATGACTTGAACTCTTTGTGCAAGCATTACTTGGTTCCACCATCCACCAAGCGTTTGGAATCTGATTAATCCTTGCTTAGTGATGGACGTAACCATAAACCCAACTTCATCCATGTGTCCTGCAACCATAATAGTAGGTCCGTTTTCAGGTCCTTTTTTCAGTCCAAACACGCCACCAAGATTATCTTGAACTACTTCATCTGAAACTTTCGCTAACTCTTCTTTCATAAATTTACGAACTAGATGTTCTTGTCCAGGAACTCCCGGTAATTCTGTTAGTGTTTTAAATAAAGATAATGTTTTTTCATTCATTATGTAATCGTCCTTTCATGTGACTTACACATTGTATATTATTTGGTATACTTATAAATAGGTTAATAAAGGAGTTGTTGGTTGTGAAGAATTCATCTTTTCTATTAGGTTTACTTGTTGGCTCTGTCAGTTCTGTTCTTGCATATCAAGTGACACAAAAAAAAGTAAATGCTTCTCCTGAAAAAGCACTTCAACGGGTAAAGAGTGCCTTTCAACAACATTATACGGTAACAGGCTCTTGGATTCACTTAAAGCCTGAAACATTGGTACGGGAAAAAATTGAGACATCCATTTATAATGCTGGGCTTACAGTAAAAGATCAAGACACGATGAGATCTTTTTCCCTGCAACTAGATGCCTCTACTGGTGCTGTTATTTCTATACATTTAGAAAAGTAAGCTTTAAAAAGATGTCTAGATCGGGATTCCGATTTAGACATCTTTTTTGTTATATAAACAAAGAAAGCTTTTCATAGTTTATTCACGTTTAATGGATTCTTGTATCGTTCCATCAGATGAAAACTTCACCGCACGGAACACCGCGTCATGATAAAAAGTAAACCAAGCATCTTTTTCTATTTGAGGCTGTATGAATCGTTGTTTTTGCTCAATGGATGTCATTGGATAATCGTCATAAGCTAGAACCCATAGCGGGGAAAAATGGGCATGCGTTGGCATCAGATCTCCCATATGAATGAGGTGTTCCCCTTCTGAAGAAATGGTAACTACACTGTGACCATTACTATGTCCACCTGTATGAGTCATTTTTAAGCCTTCTACAATGGTGATTTCTTCTTTAAATGTTTTCACTTGTTTTTCTATAGGTCGATAATTCTCTTCCCAGTATGTATTACGAGAACGGATATTAGGGTTTTGCATTTCGTTCCATTCTACTTCGCTTATGTAAATTTCCGCATTGGGGAACATGCTAGTTCTTGTGCCACCTTGCATTTTAGAAAGTCCCAATACATGGTCAAAGTGCACATGTGTCATACATACAATATCAATGTCGTTTGGAGTTAATCCTAGAGACGTTAAGTCTTGTTCAACAAGTGATTCCTCTGACACACCATAGTTTCTTTGTTGTTTTTCTGTTAATAAATCGTTTCCTATGCCAGCTTCCAATAAAATATTTTTCCCTTCTACTTGAATAAGTAAAGGATCTGTTCTTAATGGAATTTGATTTTTTTCATTGTGAGGATACTTTTTCGACCATAAAGGTTTAGGAACAACACCAAACATTGCCCCACCATCCATCTGAGTAATACCGCCGCGAAGCCAAGTTACAGCAAATTTACCAATATGAAGCTTTTCCATCCTATCCCCTCCTATTACTATTGTATCACGCATGTAGGTATTTGGCAGAATATTTGCATTTCCCTACTTATTTAGTATATGAGCTATAGACGTTATCTCGGGTTTCTTCTTTTCCATCCTCTGGCACACAAACAAAAAGAAAAAGGTACATTCAATAAAACGAATGTACCTTTTTCACGTTATATTTGAGTTACTATTATTGCAGTATTAGTGCATTTACATAATAAATCTTTGGGATTGGAGCGGAAGGGGGCGACTCCTACGGGAAAGGTGGGTTACTGAGACCCCACAGGAGCGTACGCAAAGTGAGGCCGTGTCCAGCTGCAGGTGCGCAACCGCTCTGAAAAGTCCAAAAGCCCTCCGGTGCCTGAAGAGCTGCCTCCTCGGTCTTCCAAACTTTTCTGCCGCGGCTGAACGCGCGCCTTTCGCTTTTCGTAGTGGAAAGCGTCCCCCTGCAGCGGAAATCCCTGTGCAGTCACTTTTGGGTTTTGTCCAAGCCTCTTTCATTCCTTACTTTTCAGATGGGAACTTAGCTTCCACACGGTATATTCTATATCCTTGCGAAGAGAACTTCTCTTCGTATTCAGTCATGATATTACCTTCTATGTCACTTTTATGAAGGTCCAAACTTAACCAATTTAAACTTAAACCATACCACGAAAAACTTTTTAACGAGTATTCAAAGAGCCCTTGATTATCTGTCTTAAAATGAAGTTCCCCACCATCAACCAACACTTGCTTATATAAATCTAAAAAAGATTTATGTGTTAAACGACGCTTTTCATGTCTAGTTTTTGGCCAAGGATCAGAAAAATTCAAGTAAACTCTGCCAATTTCTCCATCTGCAAAGAAATTAGTCAGTTCTCTTGCATCAATATTAATTAATTTAAAATTAGGAATGTCTTCATCAATAACTTTTTGTACTGCACTAACAATGACACTCTCATACATCTCAATACCAATGTAGTTTACTTCTGGATTTGCTTTTGCCATACCAGCTAAGAATTGTCCTTTACCAGTTCCTACCTCAATATGAATAGGGTGGTCGTTTCCAAAAAGTTCTTTCCATTTTCCTTTATAGTCGAATGGATTCGAAATCGCGATGGAGTTATGCTCCTGTAAGAAATCACTTGCCCAAGGCTTATGACGTAATCTCATCTCGTTCACCTCTATGAAGAATAATTAAAAAGGGAACACACACACTATGGTTATGTCCCCAAATGGTTCAAATTGAAATCGAAAGGAAGAATAATATGCCTTTACAAACATCTGATCAAGTACGCTTACTAGCAGATCTTTTGCAAAACCAACAAACCGATTGTTGTGGATCTAATCAAGAATGTGAGCAAATGGAAAGGCTAGTCCAATCTTTATTGTCTAATCCAAATACCGAACAAGAAATGAAATCAATACTGGAAGATATTTCTGTTTATAGTAAATCCGGTAGCACTTCTCAACAATTAGATCAACATATCTCTTCTTATCAATCTAATCTTGGAGATTGGGCTACACAATTGAACAACCATTATAAATTATAAGCATTTTTCTAAAAAGGCGAGACTACTTTTCACTTCGTGGTCTCGATTTTGTTCTTTAGACCACTGGATGGAAAGTAATGTTTGACCTATCATGTACCACTTTAATCGAAGCAAGAGGCTTTCATTCATATCTAAACCATAATGATGTAACCAATCAGCCCACTCGTCTTTTTCTACATACCAATATAAAATCATACTTAAATCTAAAGCATGGTCCGCAATTACGGCGCCTTCCCAATCAATCAAATATAATTGGTTCGCCTCAGTTAACAGCCAGTTGTTATGATTTAAGTCTCCATGGCATACTACCAAATCCTCCGTATACACTTCATCTACATGTTGATCTAGATAACTCAATGCAGCTTGAACGCTTGGATGTAGCACAACTTCTTTCGTTAGAGTCGTCTCGATTTGCATCAACATTTCATAAGGCGTGTACGGTTGTTTCCCAATGCGCTTTAACATCGTTAACAAAGGCTTAGATTGATGTATTTTACTTAGAAGGTCACCAACAAGCGGCATACGCATATCAGCAGGCTTTAATTCTCTACCTTCAAGCCACTCTTGTGCTGTAATGACGTCCCCACTTTCTAGTCGTTTCGTCCAGACAAGTTTAGGAACAATTCCCTCCGCGGACAGAACCGCAATAAACGGGGAAGCATTGCGCTTTAAGAAAAGCTTTTGATCATCATGTATAGCAAAGAACGCTTCTCCAGTCGCTCCGCCAGCCGGGATTATCTCCCATCCCTGTCCAAATAAATAGTCCAACTTCATTCACCTTCGTTTATTCCGCTTAAAGCGTTAATATCATACCGTCTTTTGCCTTGTAGCATGTGTAACAAAAAAAAGCAATTGAGGACAAAGATACCCCAAAAGCCACCTTACATCATATTATCGTTTCTGGCAACCTTTCGTCAAGAAGTTTCGACATAAACCTGTCAAAAACACCCTTATGTTTTCACGACAATAAATTCAGGACCTTGTACCTGTTTATCTATAAACACATTGTTGGAAGCGTTCGATAGCGTAAACAATACTTCTCCCTCATAGATTGGTACATTCACTTTATTTCTCCCAACCGTACAAAAGAAGGAAAGTGTTTCCCCGTTACCGTTGGTTAATTGCCATGATATCCATTTTTCTTGATGATGGATCCCAATAGGAAGAGATTTACTCTCTGGTTCCCAGAAAACAGAAAAGTTATTTCTTACTTTTAATGCTAGTTTTACTTTTTGTATATAGCTGAGATTATGCACAGCTAAATCCCAATCTACTTGATTAATACTATCAGGAGATTGGTAACTATTCTCTACTCCTTCTTTAGTCCGAAAGAATTCCTGACCAGCATGGAGAAAAGGGATCCCATTAGAAAAAATAACTAAGCAAGTTGCTAAAAGGTGTCGTAATTTCCTCTCTTCTTCGTTTAAGTATGGAGCTGCCAGTGAAAATTTATCCCACAGTGTGTAATTATCATGACATTCTACATAATTAACTGCTTGATGAAATGGTAGATAGTGATCTTGTCGTAAAAAGTGTTTATACAATAACTCTAACTGGTCCGTAACACCTAACGCAATTCCATGCGACAACTCCTCAAATGTATTCCCTTTAATCATGTCTCGAAATCGATCATGGAAGAAGTACATGCCTGGAACCTGGCTTGCATGGTATGTGGTCGTTTTCTTTTCTTGCGGAAGCTCTGTTGGTAAATCCCAGCCTTCTCCTAACAGTAATAAAGAAGGAGCCTCCTCATCACGCCATTTAATTATTTCATTTGTCATATCTAAGTCAAAAATACCTAATAAATCAAACCTATATCCATCTACATGATAAGTAGAATACCAATAGCGGAGGGATTGTAAAATAAACTGTCTTACCATTCGTCTTTCTGTAGCAACATCATTTCCAACACCCGTCCCATCAGATGGGGTTCCATGAATGTTATGTCTAAAAAAGTAGCCTGGAACAATCTTCTCAAAGGCTGACAATTCTCTATCATACACATGATTGTACACCACATCGACAATAACCCCTATACCATTGTCATGCATAACATCTACAAGCTTTTTAAACTCTTCCATTGTATGAAAAGCATCAGAAGGGATAGAGCCGTAAGCATTCTTCAGGGAATTGAAATAAAGTGGATTGTACCCCCAATTATACGCTTCTAAACCATTCTCATCGTCCACTCCGAAGAATGAGTTGATTGGTAATAGTTCCACATGAGTGATACCTAAATCTTTCAAGTAATTTAACCCTGTAGAAAAAGATTTGTTATGGGAATGAACGGTGTTTGATTCTACAAATCCATTAAAAATGGCTTTTTGCTTTACTCCACTATTAGGATGTATGGTCCAATCTCGTAAATGAACCTCATAAATAATAGGAGTATGGTGAGCATTCTCTAACTTAGAAGGTGCTATCCAATCAGAAAAATCTTTTATTATTCCAAATTCATTATTAGGAGTTGTGCATACTGCAAATGGATCCACAGTCTCATACCAAACTAGGTTGTGTTTACAAAGGAATGTATATTTAATTCCTGAAAGGTTTTGGTTAATTTGAAAATTCCAAACACCTTTATCCTCTCGTTTTAAAGAATAATCCACTGTTTCAGAACTATACAAACGAACTTTTACTTCTGTAGCTGTAGGACTCCACAACTTAAAAATTGTGGTTTCCGTATCTACCCAAACTCCGAATCTTTCTTCGTTCGAATGCCACTTCTCATCAAAATCACTTGTTCTAACCACAGCACCTACCTGAACATCTACACTAGTTTGTATGTCATCCTGAATCCAAATTGTCTCTCCAAATTTCCATTCAAAATTCAGTTGTAAAATAAATTTCTTCGCGCCTTCCAACATCTCTGTATGAATAATGGGTAACGGAGTATCCGTCTTATGAACAAAAGTAAAAAAAGGGTTTCGATCTTTCATATAATCAAATGGCATAATGACAGTTAGCGTGGTTAATGTATCTACAAAAACAGAATATGGACGATCTATTTTGAGCATAGAAGTAGCTCCTTTCTACAATACATACTTCCATTCTAGCCACCGTCTCTAAAAAATAGCCATTTACCTTTCTTCTACTTTATTCTTTTACCCTGTCCGGTTTTACAGGCAATGTGTTATTCTTCTTTTTCAGCAGGACTTTCATCTACTTCCATCACAAAAGGATTGACTTCTTCGTCATGTAAAGGAGACCTCCTAAAGCTACTTGTCTGTGCATGTTTTAAAATGGCGTCCGCGGCACGAATTTGACTGTTCTTAATTGGCGACCTCATCTTTCGTTGTAGCATAAACCATTCCGGGTACGTTCGTTTATCTAATATGGTTAAATCAGTTGGGGGCTTGGGTAATCCACATATCCAGTTCTTGAGATAACAACTTTCTTTATAGGTAAATCCACTTGATGATGTTGAAAAATAGAGTGGACAATGCTTTCCATTCTGTTTAGGGCTACAACAGGATTTAACACTTTTGCAGATGAATCCCCAAACTTCTTTTCCCAAAACCTCTCCTTTGATCCTATATAGGCTTCATTTTCTTTCCCTTCTAGAAAAACAATGCACCATACATCTGTTGGAGAGATCAAGATTGTGTGGCATTCCACAGGAGCCTTTTTTATTAATAAAATCGGTTCATATAAAACTAAAAAGGTATCTGGAAATCTTTGAAGCAAATATCGTAACGTAGGATCATATTGATATTTTCTATCCATGATAGATCGCTGTGTAAACGTTGAGCTGGCCCAAGTTAACTGAAAAGAATACAGTTGATCTAAGAAAAACTGCTTTAATTCTTCTTCCGTATCTGGTACATAACTTAAATGAGGTAAAAAGGTAAAAGCAGGTCTCTCTTCTCCTTTTTCTTCCACTGCACTATCGAGAAGTTTAGAAGGTTTTTTCTTCACAAATTCTCTCATTTTAGTAAAGAGACTAATTTTTGTTTCTTCCACGATAATGGTTTCATTCTCTGGCCATTCGTCCTTTAACCACATTTCTAAAAGAGCGTCCCAATGTTGTTTCTTTAATCGTACATACTGTGATGGATAACGATAAATATCCATCTCATACCTTGATATATAATCTTGACATTTAATTAATTGTGCCACACGTATCACCTAATTTCTTTTCAATCTATTAGTTGTATCGGCTTTTTGAATTCTTTCTACATATTCAAAATAATTACCATTTCTTACTATAGCAATCGACTCGAATATTTGAAAGATATCTTGTTATTTATGTACAATAAGTACTATAGAAAATGCATCAAACGAATCAGAGTATCTTGCAGGAGGAATTAGGATGAAAGTAGTTCACAATATAGCCGATTTAATCGGAGATACACCATTAGTAAAGTTACAACGTTTAGCAGATCCAAATGGAGCAGATGTTTATTTAAAATTAGAATATTATAACCCAAGTAAAAGTGTTAAAGACCGTGCTGCGTTTCAAATGATTATCCAAGCAGAAGAGCAAGGGTTATTGAAAGCAGGTTCTACCATAATTGAACCAACTAGTGGAAATACAGGAATAGGGTTAGCCATGAATGCAGCAGCAAGAGGATATCGAGCAATCTTAGTGATGCCAGATACGATGACGTCAGAGCGTATTAACTTACTTAAAGCTTATGGTGCAGAAGTGGTTCTTACGCCAGGTGATGAAAAAATGCCAGGTGCTATTAAGAAAGCGAAAGAATTAGTAGATGAAATTCCTAATAGCTTTATGCCAATGCAGTTTGAAAATGATGCAAATCCTGAAGCTCATAGACGTTCTACTGGTCCTGAGATTATTGAGGCAGCAAATCAACTAAACCAACCTTTAAGTGCATTCATTGCAACTGCAGGTACGGGTGGGACTATAACAGGTACTGGAGAAGTGTTAAGAGAAGAATACCCAGATGTGGAGATTCATGTAGTAGAACCAGCAGGATCTCCCGTTCTTTCAGGTGGAAAACCTGGTAAGCATAAACTAGTGGGAACTAGCCCAGGTTTCATCCCTGAGATTTTAAACCAAGACATCTACAATAAGATTCATCAAATAAAAGATGAAGAAGCATACGAAACGGTGAAAAGACTAGCGAGTGAAGAAGGCATCCTGGTAGGTCCATCATCCGGTGCTGCATGTTTCACAGCCATCAACGTAGCAAAAGACTTGCCAAAGGGAAGCTTCGTTGTATGTATCGCTTGTGATACGGGCGAGAGATATCTATCCAGTGACTTGTTTTCCGAGTAATAGTCTACAGAGTATCATTTGGCTGACTAAAGTTGAGACCGATATAAAAAACAGGTGGGCCTTTTAGAGGACCTACCTGTTTTTGGATAATATAATATATCTAAGTTCTTATAAAACATTAGATTGCAGTTCTAATGCTTTTCCTCTGTCAATCTTTTGGGATTGGAGCGGAAGGGGGGCGACTCCAGCGGGATTGAAGCGGTAAGTCGAGACCCCACAGGAGCGCGCCCTTTAGCGACGAGGAGGCTCGGCACCGCCCCGCGGAACGCGTCCCCCCTGTAGCGCAAATCCCCTTGTAGTCACTATGGTGTTTCTCTACAACTCTAATTTGTTTTTAAACTAAACAAGATTGCTCAATTAATGAAGTGAATAACGATTGGCACTTTCTTGTAATTGGACCAACTTCCCCACTTGAAACTAAGTCGTTATCAATTTGTACAATCGGCATTACTTCAGATGTCGTACTCGTTAAGAAACACTCGTCTGCTAAACGTAACTCATCTAAAGTGAAAGGCTTCTCCACAACTGTTAGACCAGCTTTCCTACATACTGCCAACAACACTTGTCTGGTAATCCCGTTTAAAATTAAATTTGTAGCAGGATGCGTATAAATTACATCATTTTTCACCATGTAAAGATTAGAAGACGAGCCTTCTGTAACAGTACCATCACGATGTAATACCGCTTCGAAAGCGTCATGCTTCGTAGCTTCTTGCTTAGCAAGGACATTCCCTAAAAGGTTTAAGCTTTTAATATCACAACGTAACCATCGAATATCATCTGTTATATGTGCCTTTACACCTTTCTCCATTAAAGATGCCGGTCTAGGCATCTCTTTCGTATATCCCGTTACAACAACAGGCGTATCAGCAGGTGGGAACCAGTGTTGTCTCGCATGTGTTCCACGAGTTACCTGCAAGTAAATCATCCCATCCTGCAAACCATTCTTCTCGACTAGTTCTTCTAAAAGGCGATGTAAATTACTTAAATCAAAGGGCGTCTCCATCCCTATCTTTTGCATACTTTGACCAAGTCTCGTAAGATGTTCTTTCGCGGTAAAAAGGGCACCATTATACACCTTTACTACTTCGTAAACCCCATCTCCAAACTGATACCCGCGGTCCTCTATATCAATCTTAATTTGGTTCTTATCTACCAATTGGTCATTCCAAAGATATAATGTCATCGTGAGCCCCTCACAATCTTTATTTTTCTACTGCTAATTCATAAATTGCTTGCGCATAAATGGCTGTCGCTTTCCATAAATCTTCTAATTCCATATATTCATCTTTCTGATGAGCAACATCTGGACGACCAGGGAACATGGCACCAAAAGCAACTCCTGTTTCCAGAGAACGTGCATATGTTCCCCCACCAATTGTTAGTAACTCTGCTTTTTCACCTGTTTGCTCTTCATACACCTTAGACAGCGTTTGAATAAATGGATCGTCCTTTGCTACGTGGTGAGGTGTCATGTGCGTCTTTAAAGACAACGTGTAAGATAGCGCTTCTACTTCCTTCTTCCATTGGTCAAACTGAGGTAAAAACTCAAATGTAACAGGGTAGCGCATATTTACTCCTACCTTGCCACCTGATTCTTTATTGTAACTCATCGTACCAATGTTTACAGTTAGATCACCAGTAATATCATCTGAGTAACGGAAACCTATTCCCTGTCCTCTACTTTGACCGAAAAATGAAGATGATAGGAACCCTACAAATTTTTGTCCACCTTCATCTAATGGAAGTTTAGCTAAAATGTTCGCTAAATGTAATCCTGCATTCACCCCATTTTCTGGCTCCATTGCATGGGCAGAAACTCCTTCTACGGTTAAAACAATATGACCATTTTCTACTTCTACACCACCCGTTAATTTATTTTCTTCTAAATAATCACGGAACATTTGTAACCAATGTGTAGTTCTCTCTTCTCCACTTAGGATAGCCTTCGCACGATCAGGTACCATATTAAATCGTTGACCTGATTGGAAGGAAAGTAAAGCAAGTTCACCGTTGTTTACTTCACTACCTGGAATATTTACCACCATGTCAACTAATCCTTTTTCCGCATGTATGATTGGAAAGTCAGCGTCTGGAGCAAAACCAATAGTTGGCATTTCCTCTTCTTTAAAATATGTATTCACGCAACGCCATTCACTTTCCTCATCAGTACCAATAATCATTCGAACTCGTTTATTCAATGTGAATCCTAGTTCTTTGATAATGTTCATTGCGTAATATGCTGCCATCGTTGGACCTTTATCATCAATTGCACCACGAGCATAAATGCGTTCATTGTCTATGACACCTTCAAACGGAGGATAAGACCAACCTTCTCCTTCTGGAACAATATCTACGTGACAGAGGATTCCAACACTTTCTTCTCCTTGTCCCATCTCTAAGTGTCCAGCAACATTTTCTACTTCTTCTGTTTCATAGCCATCTCGTTTTCCTAAATCAAGCATATATGTAAGAGCTTTTTTCACTTCTGGTCCGAATGGTGCATCTTCTGTGGCTGTTGATTCGTCTAGCACACTACGGATTGCTAACAATCCTCGTAAATCTTCAATCAACTGATCTTTTCGTTTTTCTACTTCTTTTTGCCAATCCATGTAAACACCCCTTTATCTTGTTAGACACATTGTACTGATTTTTTTGGAAGAAGGAAAGCGTTACTCACTGTGTAAAATAGCCAAACAAAAGAGGCCGGGCCAAAACCCGAAAATGACTGCACAGGGATTTCCGCGGCAGGGGGCTTCGAAAAGCGGAAGGCACGCGTATAGCCGCGGCAGGAAACTTTGGAAGACCGAGGAGGCAGCTTTTCAGCCACAACAGGGCTTTCGGAGTTTCCCGAGCGGTTGCGCACCTGCAGCTAGACATGGCATCTCTAAGTTGACGCTCCTGTGGGGTCTCAGTAACCCACCTTTCCCGTAGGAGTCGCCCCCTTCCGCTCCAACCCCAAATATGTGTATTTTCTAAGCTAGAAGTCTGCTAGGCGGTGATTTTTATTAAGTTCCTTCTTTACTTATAGACACAAATAAAAAAGGAGAATTTTTAAGAATTCTCCTTTTTTATGGTTATCATTTATTCAAAAGTCTCTAAGTACTCTTCATTACCCATTTCTTCTGCAACATTATATGCATTATAAGACATATCAGGAGCTAGCGGGTCTGCACCGTTCTCTAATAATAACTCTACTACTTCTTTTGTGCTAAAGGAGATTGCATCCATTAGCGGGGTATATCCATAATCATCTGTTGCATTTATATCTAATCCTTGATCAATTAAATATAGTATTGTCTTTTCATCAGAGTAAGCTACTGCATGGTGAAGTAATGTTTGCCCCATTTCATTTGTTTCTTCTAGATTAGACCCCTGGTTAACTAGAGTCTCAACTTCCTCTATATCACTATTTTCTACGGCCAAGAACATTGGGGATAGATCTACTGTTGAGAACTCTTCTTCACTGAATTCCCATGGAGAAGAAATAACTGCATACGTAACCCATACAATTGATCCGATGTAGAAAAGGACAACCAAAGCGATAGAGATATACACAGTAGCATTTGGCCCTTTTAGTTTTCCTTCATAACTAGTATCAAAGTGACGTTTTAGTTCATGAACACGCTTTGGTAAAGGTGGGTGAGTAGATAGCCACTCACTTAATGTAGCAAAGAAGCCTCGCTCTGCTTCTTGTTGCTGAATAAAAGCGCTCATGTTTACTCTTCGATAAAGTTGCTTACCAATGGATAATACAGCTAATCCATTTTCCCCAGCGGAAGGAGTAGTGTAGTAAGCAGCCATACGATCACAAGTAAACTCACAAGCTCTTGAATACGCTGTTCCAACGAACGGTACTAGCATAAATGGAATAATTAATCCTTGAGATACAATGTGTCTACGCTTAAGATGAGCAAATTCATGTGCAAACACAAATAACACTTCCTCTTCTGCACCTTCTTCCATTAGTTCGAAAATAGTAGAATAGACGACTACCATGTTTCTACGAACAAATCTTGTAGCGAAAGCATTTAACATCCCTTGAGATTCCATCACATAACAATCTGGAACAGACTTTAACCCCATGTTACTGGAAAGGGTTTCTAATTTCTCATATAACTCTGGAAATTGTTCCGAAGATAGCTTCACAGCATTTTGGCGAATCATTGCCATATTTAATCCATGAATAAATAAGAAAAATAGAATGATTCCTATAATAATGGGTATTCCTACAATTGTTAAAGCAAAGATTACATACGATAGAATACTGAAGACTAATGCGATACCAAACCATCTAGATTCTGATGGATGGATGAGATCGACTGGACGATCCGAAAATGTATTGTTCATTTTTCCAACTCCTTTTTATCACTGGGTTAATTATACAGAAAAATACAATAGAGGAAATATGAAATTTCACCCATTTAACATTCCTCACAATTTCGTAACGATTATTTTAAAGTTTTGTAAATTTCTCCGAAAAAACTAGAAAACTTTAATAATAATGGGTACAATATAATTGTCAGACGATTCAAGGTAAATTTTTTACTAAAAGGAGTTGTCCGCCCATCCTAGATTCTACATATAATTGGTTCACACATGAGCGTTGCAGTATGTAAAATGCCGTCCGCAGTCTTTGACTATCAAAAAAAGATGAGGGAGTGGTTTTTTGAAACCTTCAACTAATCGCATGTTAACCCGTATTAAATCTGTTTATATGTTTATCAAGGATCATGGGGTTGTCACGACACAAGATCTTGTTGATGAATTTGGTATTACACCACGTACAATTCAACGTGACTTGAATGTCTTAGCTTACAACAACTTAGTAGAGAGTCCTTGCCGTGGCAAATGGACAGCAACCGAAAAAAAAGTGAAACTGACTTCCTAGTAAAGTAAATCCGCCAAACGCGGTATTCCATAATTTTATACTACATTACCGTGTAAAATGAAAAAAGCGCATCTGATTAGGTGCGCTTTTCTCATTTTAAGCATCTATCTCAAGAAAGTGAAGATCCATCTCGCAGTAATTGCACTTCTTCTTCGTCTAACTCACGATATTCTCCCTCTTGTAAATCTTCATCTAAAGCTAGAGGCCCCATAGAAATCCTCTTTAGATAGGTCACTTTCTTCCCAACAGATTCAAACATCCTTTTTACCTGATGGAACTTTCCCTCCATTATGGTCAGTTCAATCTCTGATGTCTCTCCTGTTTGAAGAATAGTTAACTTTCCAGGCTTTGTAACGTAGCCATCATCTAACGTAACACCTTCTGCAAAAGCTGCCACATCTGAATCTGTTACTTTTCCGTCAATTTTAGCAAAGTATGTCTTCGGTACATGCTTCTTTGGAGATAGTAATTGGTGTGTCAATTGCCCATCATTTGTTAGAAGCAATAGACCAACTGTGTCTTTGTCTAGTCTACCAACAGGATGTGGATCCATAATGCGATCTTCGAATTCCAATAAATCTACTACTGTTTCATCACGATGATCTTCTGTCGCAGAAATTACCCCAGGTGGCTTATTCATCATTAAATAAACGAACTCCCTGTATTCCACTTTTTCACCGTGAACTTCAATAGAGGCATTCTTCGTGTCTACATGCTTTTTTGCATCTTTAATTGCAACACCATCTACTACAAGAGCACCCGCTTTTAACAGGTGCTTTACTTCCTTTCTACTACCATAGCCTAAATGAGCTAATAATTTATCTGCTCTCATTCAAAACTCCTCATTTCTCTTACGCTTCTTCTAAGCGAAGTTTACGCCTTACTTTTTTCATCTGACTCCCAAATAGCTTATCAGCCAGTCTTAATCGAAGTGCTAGTAGAAAATATAAAACCATCCCCACTAATCCACACACTGCTGTAATGGCTATCGCTTCCATTCTCACACTCACATCTAATACATTTTTTAAGCCTAAATATAATATCGCCGTTGCTCCTAACATGACGAGATTCATCAAAATCATTAACAACACCCGTCTAAAGACTAAAGTAAATTGATAATCGATACTTCTTCTGATTACGATAGCATTCATTACGATTGAAACTGTAAACCCAACTATATAGGATAGAATTAATCCAGTCTCTTCTACCATATACACTAACGGAACCGTTAAAGCTAGTTTACACACAAATCCTATCAAGAAACTGAACACTGTAAATTTTTGCTTGTTTATTCCTTGTAGGATCGCTGCAGATACAGAAAAAAGTGCAAAGCCGATTGCTACCGGAGCGTATTGTCGTAAAATATCGCCACCGATTTCACTGTACCCAAAAAATGCTGTGTATAAAGGTTCCGCTAGTAAGCTCATACCTAGCGCAGCAGGGATCGTTAAGAACAACAAAATCTGAAAAATTGTATCAATTTGCTTCTTTAATTGTTTCGGTTCTTCTCTTACAAATGAAGCTGTAATAAGTGGGACAAGGGTTAACGAAAATGCTGTAGCTAACGAAACTGGGATCATCACAAGTTTATGGGAAGAGAAACTCATCGCCCCAAGTAGTGATAACGCACTCGTTTTAGCTTCTCCAGCTAACTCCATTGCTCTTGTAAACAATAATGTATCTATCATTTGATATAGAGGAATAGCAATCCCAACAATCACAAAAGGAAAAGCTGACTTAACAATCTCTTTATACATTTCAGGTAAGGATACTGTAAGCTCTCCTTTATCTTGTTCCAGAAGTTTGTCCAAATGGGGTTTTCTTTTTTTCCAATACCAAAATAAAACACATAAACCGCCTATTGCACCTACAAATGCTGCAAAGGTAGCTGCTTGGATAGCTAATACTCTGCTACCCCAAAAACTTTTACCACTAAAAATGCTCCTGTAAGTAAGAATGCAATTCGAACTATTTGCTCAACAACTTGGCTTACTGATGAAGGACCCATTGATTGATGCCCTTGAAAAAAACCTCTAATAATACTCAGAAATGGAACCAAAATCAAAGCAAAGCTAACTGTACGAATGACATTGATTACATCTTTCTCTGTAAATGGCCCTCCATTTAAATCTCCAATCGCGAGTTTAACATATAATGGTGCGAGTAAAAATAGAAAGAGGAAAGCTAAAGTACCCGATAACAGCATCAACTTAACGCTTGACCTGAATAGCTTTCTACCTATAGCATACTCTTCTACAGCATTATATTTTGCTATGTATTTAGAAACGGCAAGTGGTAATCCGCCAGTAGCAATGGAGATAAAGATGGTATAAGGGACATATCCATAATTATATAATTGAAGGAAATCTTCAGAATCCGCACCAATAATCATAACAAAAGGAATGATATAAAAAAGACCTAAAAACTTTGAAACGAACGTTCCTAACGTCAAAATGAACGTTCCACGTAACAATTTTGATGACATAGTGATCCCTTCCAAGGAGGAAAAATATCCTCTATCTTTAAATTCATAAGTTTAGTCTATCGTTTCTATAGATTTAAAACAAATTTTATCATACCATGGTTTAATGAAAAGAAAAGTAAAAGAGAAACTAGAAATGTTTTCTTATTTAAGAAAGTTAGGTGAAGATTTTGGCATATGATGTAATCGTTATAGGCGGAGGTCCTTCTGGTTTAATGGCGGCAATTGCTGCTGGTGAAGAAGGTGCTCGCGTATTACTTGTTGATAAAGGGTCTAAATTAGGAAGAAAATTGGCTATTTCAGGTGGCGGTAGATGTAACGTAACCAATAGAAAGCCAGTTGATGAAATCATTCAGCACATTCCAGGAAACGGACGTTTTCTATACAGTGCTTTTTCGGTATATAACAACGAAAATATTATTGAATTCTTCGAAGGACTAGGCATTGCTTTAAAGGAAGAAGATCACGGAAGAATGTTTCCTGTAAATAACCAGGCTCAGTCTGTGGTCGACGCGATGCTAAGACGCTTAGACGAGTTAAATGTGGATCGACGAGTAAATACAAAAGTTGCAGACTTGTTATTTAACGAAGAAAAAGAAATCTCTGGGATTCTTCTACAAGACGGAAAGGAACTACATGCTACTTCCGTTGTGATTGCAGTTGGGGGTAAATCTGTTCCTCAAACAGGTTCTACTGGAGATGGGTATCCTTGGGCAGAACGCGCTGGACACACGATTACCACACTTTTCCCAACCGAAGTTCCTTTAACCTCTAGTGAACCATACATTCGCAACAAATCTCTTCAAGGACTAGCACTAAGAGATGTTGCGGTTAGTGTATTGAATAAAAAAGGACGTCCTATCGTAACACACCAAATGGACATGTTATTTACACATTTTGGATTATCCGGCCCTGCTATTCTCCGTTGTAGTCAATATGTGGTAAAAGAACAATGGAAACGAGAAGAAAAGGAAATCTCAATAAAAATAGACAGCATGCCTTCTCAAAATGAAGAGCAAGTTTTCCAAGAAATACGCTCCATTCAGTCTAATAACGAAAAGAAAGCAGCCAAAAATGCGTTAAAAGGATTAGTTCCAGAACGGTATTTACTCTTCTTATTAGAACATGCAGAAGTAGATGCTGAGGCACCGATGAATACGATAAGTCAAGAACGAATGCGGGCGTTAGCCGGCTTTATCAAAGGATGGATTGTCCTTGTTGACGGTACTTTATCTATTGAAAAAGCTTTCGTGACAGGTGGGGGTGTGTCAGTGAAGGAAGTATTCCCGAAAACGATGGGTTCCAAATTTGTTAGAGGATTATATTTCTGTGGAGAAGTATTAGACCTGCATGGATACACAGGTGGTTATAATATAACTTCTGCACTAATTACAGGAAAACTAGCCGGCATGAATGCGGGACAACTTGCCACACTTGGATATAATGAGTTGGAGTATAGTTAATAAGAAAAAGCTTAATACAGAGCTAAAGGGGTACATTTCAAAAACGAATGTACCCCTTTTTTAATATGCTAAATATTTTAACTGATACTATGACACTGCAGAATGAATGCATATGCTAAAATCCCTGTGCAGTTACTTTGACAGTTCAATTACATTACCATTTTCTATCATTTCTTATACAAAACCATTGAACTAAAGCAATATACTTGATCACGATCTTGGTCATCCGGAAATGCAGCCACATGATATTTTATATCTACTACATTATCCGCTCGTACTTTCTTCAAAAATGCATTCATCTTTTCTTCTAGCTCTAGCTCTGTTTCTTCATCGAATAATTTAACCTGAATCATGCAAATCACCTCCTTATCAGAATAGACAGGAGGTGCACTATTTAGTCAATTATTCAGAATTTTCTTGATACCTTGTTACAAAATTTAAGAATGCTCGGGAAAACCAGAAATAACATGTTAATGAAATGAAAGTAATCGGGGTATTCCAGCCTCTATAATCAATCAACCTTGTTTTTCTTTCTATTATATGTTCGACAATAGTCATTGGAATTGTAAAGGCAAATACTTTATAGAAAGCCTGTGTCCATGTATCTTTAAATGTCCACTGATTATATAACACACACGTTATCGGAAAAAGAAGTCCATCAAATAATACACTAATCTTAAATACACGCCCTAAAAGTCGTACGGGATATCGTAATCTTTTGTTAGAAACAGCGAGTGCGTCTACAGCAGAAGAAGTAAATGCCACAAAGAAGTAGACGATGATCCAATTCTTAAAATATTTCTTTTGAATGTTAGCAATAACAACTAATAGAATGACACCAAGTCCAACTAACCCTCTTAGAATCTTCTTCTCGGACATATACCTCCTCCTTTCTGGGCGTTACTATTTATAGTCTGTACCTCTTTTAGGTAAAAATACAAAAAAAGCGAGGCCACATATAATGCGGCATCGCTTTTTTATCTATTTATTCCTTCGTTGTCGTTTTGCCTTCCCATTCAAGCATGCCACCAACCATGTTTACAACATCATGACCTTGTTCTTGAAGGTAAAGACACACATTCTCACTTCTTCTTCCAGATCGACAAATGTAAATCGTCTCTTTGTCTGCATCTAGCTGTTCTAGTGAGGCAGGAATATCTCCCATACGAATATGTTTTGCTCCAGGAATAATCCCTTCCGCTACCTCATCGTCTTCACGAACATCGATTAACGTTAATTCTTCACCGTTCTCTAATTTTTCTTGAAGTTCTTTTGTCGTAATAGTTTTTATCATGGAAATCCTCCTTTAGCCAACAACAATGTTTACTAATTTTTGTGGAACAGCAATTACTTTACGAACAGTCTTACCTTCCATGGATTCTACTACACGTGCATCATTTAATGCAATTTCTTGCATTTCTTCACGAGTAGCTGTCGCAGGAATAAGAAGTTTTGCTTTTACTTTTCCATTTACTTGTACTACGATTTCTATTTCATTATCCACTAATTTAGACTCATCGAACGTTGGCCAAGCTTCATATGTTACCGTTTCTGAATAACCAAGCTTCTCCCAAAGTTCTTCTGCAAGATGAGGAGCGACAGGTGATAGTAACTTCACGAAACCTTCTGCATGCTCTTTTGAAATTGTCTCTGCTTTATATGCATCGTTAATGAATACCATCATTTGAGAAATAGCTGTATTAAAACGTAATCCCTCATAATCTTCTGTTACTTTCTTCACAGTTTGATGATAGGACTTCTCTAATCCATCATTAGCACCAGATTGAACTTTAGATTGAAGGTTACCTTCCTCATCAACAAGTAAACGCCATACGCGGTCTAAGAATCTTCTTGCGCCATCCAATCCATTAGTTGACCACGCCACACTAGCTTCTAGTGGTCCCATAAACATTTCGTAAAGACGAAGCGTATCTGCACCGTGACTTTCTACTACAGAGTCTGGATTTACTACATTCCCTTTAGATTTACTCATCTTTTCATTATTCTCTCCAAGAATCATCCCTTGGTTAAATAATTTTTGGAACGGTTCTTTTGTCGGTACTACTCCGATATCATAAAGGAATTTATGCCAGAAACGAGCGTATAGAAGGTGAAGGACAGCATGTTCTGCTCCACCGATGTAAATATCTACAGGTAACCAATGTTTTAACTTTTCTTGTGAAGCTAATGCTTCTTCATTTGTTGGGTCGATATAACGTAGATAATACCAGCAGCTCCCTGCCCATTGTGGCATCGTGTTTGTTTCGCGACGACCTTTTTTCCCTGTAACTGGATCGACAACGTTTACCCAATCTGCAATATTTGCAAGTGGAGATTCTCCTGTTCCGGATGGTTTTATGTTCTTTGTTTTCGGAAGCATTAATGGAAGTTCGCTTTCCTCCACAGCACTCATTGTGCCATCTTCCCAATGAATGACTGGAATTGGCTCTCCCCAATAACGTTGACGGGAGAATAACCAATCACGTAGGCGGTACGTTACTTTCTTTTTACCGATTTCTTGTTCTTCTAACCAAGTAATCATGTTTGTAATAGCTTCTTCTTTACCAAGTCCATTTAGGAAATCAGAGTTAACATGTTCACCGTCACCTGTGTACGCTTCACTTTCTACATCTCCACCAGCTACCACTTCGATAATTGGTAAGTCGAATACTTTTGCAAACTCATAATCACGCTCATCATGCGCTGGGACTGCCATAATCGCTCCAGTTCCATAACTCGTTAAAACGTAATCTGCGATCCAAATCGGCATTCTCTTTCCACTTACTGGGTTAACAGCAAATGCACCTGTGAAGACACCAGTTTTCGTTTTTGCTAAATCCGTTCTTTCTAAGTCGCTTTTTAATTTTACTTGATTTACATAAGCATCAACTGCTTCTTTTTGCTCATCTGTTGTAATTACATCAACAAGAGCATGTTCCGGAGCTAGTACTGCATATGTTGCACCAAATAACGTGTCCGGACGAGTGGTAAACACGTCAAATGTTTCATCCGTTCCATCAATCTTAAATGTTACTTCTGCACCTTCCGAACGACCAATCCAGTTACGCTGCATATCTTTTAAGCTTTCTGGCCAGTCTAGATCTTCTAAATCTTCAAGTAAACGGTCTGCGTATGCTGTAATTTTTAACATCCATTGTTTCATTGGACGTCTCTCTACTGGATGTCCTCCACGCTCACTTACACCGTCAATTACTTCTTCATTTGCTAAAACTGTTCCAAGTGCTTCACACCAGTTTACTGGTACCTCGTCAACATACGCTAATCCTTTTTCATATAACTTAAGGAAAATCCATTGTGTCCACTTGTAGTAAGATGGATCGGTTGTATTTACTTCTCTGTCCCAATCATAAGAAAAACCTAATGCTTGAATTTGTCTTTTAAACGTATTGATGTTGATTTCTGTAAATTCTGCTGGATCATTTCCTGTATCGATTGCATACTGCTCTGCTGGAAGACCAAAAGCATCCCACCCCATTGGATGTAAGACATTGTATCCTTGCATACGTTTCATACGAGAAAGAATGTCCGTTGCAGTATACCCTTCTGGATGTCCTACATGAAGTCCAGCTCCAGAAGGATATGGGAACATGTCTAATGCATAAAATTTCGGTTTACCGATTTCGTCTGCTGTTTTAAATGTTTTGTTTTCTAGCCAATGTTTTTGCCACTTTTTTTCTACTTCTAAATGTTGAAAACTCACTGTTATTCCTCCTAGTGATTTAGTTATAAAGATGTAAGGTTTAGGGATGAGATATTTGTTATAGGTAAACATTCATTAATGAGACTCAGTTAAGTACGGGCCACATCACTGTGTGCATCCGAATTTGCTTGGCTCGTTTGCATAGTTACCTCAAATTAATGATACTCGGTTAAGTACAGGCCACATCACGTGGCCAACACCGAGTTGTTACTTCACGTAACAAAAAACGCCACTCATCCCTAAATAAAATAGGGACGAGAGGCGTTTTCTCCCGCGGTACCACCCACATTAGTGCACAACTGCACTCGCTTCGTTACTCCTTAACGCGGAAAACGGTCTACCCTACTGTAAGTTCAGGTAAACATCTCAAAGGCGAGTTCATACATTCCGCTGTTGACTTGCACCAACCGTCAACTCTCTGCATTAGGAAGAGGTACTACTACTCCTTTTCACCGATCAAATCTATTATGACATTATTCTATGCTTAGTTTGAAGGAAAATCAAGTGTATTATGCAGCAATGGAGGAAGATTGGGCTTTTGTCTTTATTCCTCTATCATATATAGCCGTAAAGACAAAACCTAAAAACCCAATACCCATTAGTACCATAAATAAAGGTGCCATTCCATAAGAATCCACGATAATACCACCTAATAACGGTCCAATCATTCTTCCACCTGTAGCAGTACTATTCACAATACCTTGATAGAACCCTTCTCTACCTTCTGGAGCTAAGGAACTCGCGATAGTTGGGACAGCTGGCCAAACTAACATTTCACCTATTGTCAAAATAATCATTGAAACGGCAAAAATGGTAAAGTTTTGCGCAAAAATTAAAATGAAAAAAGAAAGAGTGAATATGGCAATTCCAACAAGCATTTGAGCCTTAATATGATTTTGCATTCTATTTATAATAGGCTTGATTAAAGGTTGACCAAGTACAATTAATCCACCATTTAAAGTCCAAAGTAATCCGTACTGATTTAAAGAAATACCTAGCTCTTGTGTGTATGTGGAAATCGTGGATTGCCATTGGACATATCCAATCCAACACATTATATATCCAGCACACAATAACGCCAGTGCTATAATTCTTGATTTATTTTTTATTGGCTTTGCTTCTTGAATAACAGATGTCTGTATTGCTCCTTCTACTTTAATCGTTTTATATCCAAATAAGGCTAAGAAGAAGAAAATGACATACATCCCAAAGTTGGCCATAAATATCCAGTCAAACGAGAATTTAGCAACAAAAGCCCCTAACGCTGCACCTAAGGCAACTCCTACGTTCTGTGCTACATAAATAGCATTAAATGGTTTTCTACCACCTTCTGGCCAAACAGTGCCGGCCATTGCATAAACTGATGGAAAAACCATACCTGAGCCAAAACCAACAGTTGCTAAAAAGATGACATAATAAGGCCAATCATGCCAAAGTGATAAGCCAGCTAGTGAAATGACGGAAATGGTTGCACCAGTAATAATGGATCGATAGCCGCCTATTTTATCAAATAGCCAACCACCCACTAAGTTACCAACTACACTTGTTCCCGCATTAATCATTAACACCAATCCTGCAACGGTTAATGATTTACCTAATTCTTGATGAATGTAAATAGCATTTAATGGCCATAAAAAAGAAGCTCCCGTGACATTTATCATCATTCCAATTACCAAAAGCCAAAGTGATTTAGGCATGAACATACGCTCCTTTATATAACTTCCCTTAAGCATTGTAACGCATCTTGAAGTGGGAATATATATAAAAGAAATATCAGAAAAAAGAGTTAGACAAAAGACCCAGCAATTATGATAATTGCTGGGTCTTAGTTACTTAATAATCTTGCTGAGCTCTCTTACGATTAGCTTTTTTCACTTGATCCACAGGAGATTGATGATTTGCAAATTCTTCTCTTCCACTACTTGTCTTTTGCTCTGGATTAGCTTGATCTGATTTTGGTTTTACCATCTTAGTACCCTCCTGTAAACTTTTCTGGACGATCATGATTTAAAAGGATCATTTCATTCTGAAGACTTTGAAGTTGTAGACGCATACGATGAAGTTGTTCCTTTTGTTGCCAGTTTGCACTTTCTGTCAACTTTAACACTTCATTGACAGCAGTCTCTAATAGACCTTGAGCTTCTACATACTCCAAATCATGATAATGCTCTTGTCTGTTTGCTTCAACAAACTGTTCTTGAGCTAATCTCAATGCATCTTCACAATGTTGTAAACACTCTTCTACTGATTTACGTGTTGCCATCGTCATCTCTCCCTTGAGCCAATAATGGAATTGCTCCCCTTTAGATTGAACCAAAAGACAAGTTTTCATGTTGGAAAGTACATGAAATACTCTTCCTTCCATGCTAAAATGGTGGTCATTAGGAACACTTATAGAGAGGACATTAAACATGACAAACCAAATTAGCCTCCCCTTCGATATAAAAGAACAACGATTTTACTCATGGAACACGCAATTAAAAGAACACTTCGGTCAAAAAATTATTAAAGTCTCCCTTGATGGCGGATTTGACTGTCCTAATAGAGACGGTACTGTGGCTCATGGTGGTTGTACGTTTTGCTCAGCTGCAGGTTCAGGTGATTTTGCTGGCAACCGAGTAGAGCCACCCCCCGTGCAATTTCAAAAAGGTGTAGAAAAAATGTCTTCTAAGTGGAAATCTGGTAAATATATTGCTTATTTCCAAGCTTTCACTAACACGCATGCGCCTGTAGGAGTATTACGTGAACGATTTGAATCTGTACTTACATTAGATGGTGTTGTAGGAATTTCTATTGCTACAAGACCTGATTGTTTACCAGATGATGTGTTAGATTATTTAGAGGAACTTCACCACAGAACTTATTTGTGGGTAGAATTAGGACTTCAAACCATTCATGAAAGAACTGCACTTTTAATAAATAGAGCTCATGATTTAAAGACGTACGATAAAGGGGTACAAGCACTACGCAAACGAGGCATTCGCGTTTGCACACATTTAATTAACGGATTACCTCTCGAAAATTACAATATGATGATGGAAACAGCACAATATGTTGCCGACCAAGATATTCAAGGTGTTAAACTTCATTTGCTACATCTTTTAAAAGGAACACCAATGGTAAAGCAATACGAAAAAGGATTAGTCGAATTTATGTCCCAACAAGACTACATTGAATTAATCTGTGATCAGTTAGAAATATTACCTTCTTCTGTCACCATACATCGTATTACTGGTGATGGTCCGCTCTCTCTCATGGTTGGCCCAATGTGGAGCTCCGATAAATGGAGTGTATTAAATGGAATCAATCAAGAGTTACGCAATCGTGATAGTTGGCAAGGAAAGAAAGTGCGAGGTTAAAGACATGACGTTAGATAGAGTGATGACATTTGCAAAAAAACTATTGACTGAACGAGTCATATCCGGAGATTGTGTAGTTGATGGCACGATGGGAAACGGACATGACACTGCGTTCTTAGCAGGGTTAGTTGGAGATAATGGAAAAGTTTTAGCGTTTGACGTACAGAATCAAGCAGTGGAAAATACCACTACTCGCTTGAAAGAATTAGGTCTCCTAGAACGAGTCAACTGTATTTTAGACGGACATGAGAATGTAGCAACATATTTGTCTGCTTACGAAGAAAAACCTCTACGTGCAGCAATGTTTAACCTAGGCTATTTGCCAGGCGGAGATAAATCAATTGTTACAACGCCTGATACTACAATTACTGCGATTAATGTATTGTGTAAAAAAATAGAAAGAAAAGGCATTATAGCGCTTATTGTTTATCATGGACATGAAGAAGGCAAAATAGAGAGAGATGCAGTAGTGTCTCATGTATCGCAACTAAATCAAAAAGAATTCGACGTAGCAAAGTATGAATTCATCAACCAAGTAAATGATCCTCCGTTTTTGTTGTTGATTTCTAAAAAATAATTATGAAATAGAGTCTTGGACAAATCCTGAAAGTGACTGCAATGGGATTTCCACTGCAGGGGGACGCTTTCCACGGGGCGGGTTGCTGAGCCTCCTCGTCGCTGAAGAACGCTCCTGCGGGCTCTCAGTAACCCACCTTTCCCGTAGGAGTCGCCCCCTTCCGCTCCAATCCCAAAGTTATATTCTGTAAATTTATAATTCTGCAATATTATAAATTTAGATCCAACGTCAAAAAGGTACATTCGTTTTTTTCGAAATGTACCTTTTTTGTTTTGTCCAAACCTCTATGTTATTTAAACCACCCTTTTTCCTTCGACTGCGTGATGGCCTCTATTCGATTTTTCACTTCTAATTTGTCTAGAATAGTGGAGATATAATTCCTTACTGTCCCAGCCTTTAGCTTTAAACTATCCGCAATTTCTTGTGTGTTTTTCCCATTTGCAACTAATTCTAAAACTTCTATTTCTCTCTCCGTTAATGGATTTTCCGGCGCATAGACGTCCTCCATTAACTCTGGCGCATAAATTTTTCTCCCAGACATGATATTTCTAATGGAATTCGCTAACTCTTCTGACGGTCTATCCTTTAACAAATATCCTTGCACTCCTGCTTTTAAAGCTCTTTGAAAATAACCGGATCGAGCGAAAGTCGTTAAAATGATGACCTTACAATCGGAACCTTTTAATTGCTCTGCAGCGTCTAATCCACTTCCACCTGGCATCTCAATATCCATCAAACAAATATCCGGTTGTAACGTTCTCACCAATTCTAACGCTTCTTCTCCATTGGTCGCTTTCCCAACTACTTCCATATCATCTTCTAAATTCAACAATGATCCGAGTGCTCCGAGTAGCAATTGTTGATCTTCTGCAATCACTATTTTAATCATCTTACTTCTCCTCACTTTTCGGCTTTGCATCATTTGGTACGACTATCGTAACCTCAGTTCCATTTTCTGTATCAATAGAAATAGATCCGTTCACGAATGCTACGCGTTCTTTCATTCCTAAAATCCCGCTTCCTAACACTTCATCTGGCTTTCGTTTTTGAAACATACCGTTATCACGAATCACTAACTGTACATCTTTAAATCTTGGATCAATGGAAACTTCACATCTTGAAGCAAGGCTATGCTTTACAACATTCGTTACAGCTTCTCGCAAACACATACTCAAAATGTTTTCCGTTAATGGACTTAATTTATGTTCCGTTGCCGTTTGGTGAATAATTAGGGTAATATTAGCTGCAGTTAACAATTGTTCTACCCTTAACAACTCATCTTGCAACCTTACTTCTCTCATAGAAGAAACCATTTTCCTTACTTCATTTAAAGCTGTTCTGGCCGTTTGTCCAACATCTTTTAACTCTTGTTTTGCTTGCTCTGGATTTTTCGTCACAAGTTTGCGAGCTAAGTCACTTTTCATCCCAATTAAGGAAAGTTTCTGCCCCAACGTATCATGTAAATCTCTCGCAATCCGTTGTCTTTCTTCCAGCTTACTTAAATCCGAAATACGCTTATTCGCATCTTCTAGCTTCTCTGTTAACACATCACGCTCATTTCGGTTATGAATACTAAACGGCAAAAGGATAACAGCAATCCAGATGATGACAACAAAAGGAAACTGACGCAAAAACACAGCGTCTTGTTGAACGATAGAGATATTTATGATAATGGAAGTACTGACTAAATGAATAAAATATAAGGTGAGAAAAGGAACTCTATTTTTAATATTTCCAATAAAATGCGCCAAGAAAAACGCAAAGTAGATGTAACTAAATAAACTTGTTGAAGCAATAGAAATCCCCATCAAGAGAATTCCCCAAACATAAATTCCCCATCTTTTTGCGCGCAACGCAATGCGGTAAAAAAGGAAGAATAAAACGGTTAAAAGGATACCGGCTACAATCGCAGCCGGTGATTCCAACTGAAAAATAAAATAAAAAGGTAAGATAAATAAAATCATCCAAATGTATGGAGATATTCCTGTTTTCGCTTGAATGTCACTTAATTTTTTCCTGACCATTGTCCAACTCCTATAAAAAAAGAAAGCATATCCTGCTTTCTCTTCATACTATCATTTTTGCAATGTTCGTAGGTCACCAAAACTGACAAACTTTTTCTGATTCTCATCATATAGTCTAAACTTTAAAGACTTTAAGGATGACCAAAGAGTAATGGTTGGTACGTTTTGTAACGGTTCTGAAGAGTTGTGCACATCCTCTAGCTTATAGTTTGGTACACGTGGACTCAAGTGATGCACATGATGGTAACCAATGTTACCTGTGAACCACTGAAGAACTTTCGGTAGTTTGTAATACGAACTACCTTCCACTGCTGCCGAAACATATTGCCAGTTCGCATCTGGCTCAAAGTATGAGTCTTCAAACGTATGTTGAACGTAGAACAACCAAACACCGATGGTTCCTGAGATTAGGAAGATTGGAGCTTGCACCAATAAGAATGCTTGCCAACCGATTGTTAAGCTAAGAATAGTCGCAATAAGTACAATTAATATATTTGTTAGGTACGTGTTTAGTCTTTCTTCTTTTCGTGCACCTTTACGGTTAAAACGATACGAGATAAGAAATACATATGTTGGTCCTAAACCAAACATCACTATAGGATTTCGGTATAATCGATAACCAATTTTCGTCCAGATGGATGCTTCTTGATATTCTTTTACCGTTAGAACCCAAATGTCGCCGACTCCACGCTTGTCTAAGTTACTACTAGTAGCATGGTGCATAGCATGTTCGTGCTGCCACTGTGAATAAGGTACTAGTGTTAATACTCCTGTTAAAGTGCCAACCCATTTATTTAGTTTACGATTTTTAAAAAACGAGTAGTGACAGCAATCATGGAAAATGATAAAGATCCTAGTTAATAAACCTGCGTTCACAACCGCTAATCCTAATGTTAGCCAATACGATACAGAAAGACTCCAATAGGCTACTACCCAAATTGCAAGAAAAGGAAGTAAGGTGTTACACAATTGTCGTACACTTCTCATCATTTCTGCTTTTTCATAAGGAGCAACTTGTTTTCGAAGTTGTCGTTGTTCTACTTGTGTCATTGAGTGTTCATCCTTCCGTGACATCTTTTTTTTAAGTATATCTAGGAAAGAAAACCTTGTGCAGTCATGACTGTCATATCATATTTATGACAAATGTCATATCACTAGCCATTATTAGCAGATACTAAGATTTTTATATTCTTATCCATATAGAAGAAACTATTTTGCTCTCTTTTCAAACTCAGAAAAATTACAATAAACCGAAAGTGACTGCACAGGGATTTCCGCTCCAGGGGGACGCGTTCCACGGGGCGGGTTGCTGAGCCTCCTCGTCGCGTAAGATCGCGCTCTGAACTGCACCCCAATTGTTGGACACACATTCCACAGTTGGAGGTGTGTTTTTTTGTCCCAATTTTCTAAAGAACAAAAGTTACTTGCTGTTTATCGATATCAAACTGAAAATGTAAGTTATCGCTCGTTATCCAAAGAACTAGGAATTGATCCTTCGGTCCTTCGACATTGGGTGGCATTAGTTCACTATCATGGAGATACTGCGTTTTCCTTTCCCTATACAAACTATTCTTCAGCCTTTAAACTAAAAGTAATTAAATCCGTTAAAGGCTTGGACTATTCTATTAGGAAAGCAGCTGCTATTTTTCAAATTCCTGATCCTTCTATGGTGCGTAAATGGATTAGGAAGTGGGAAAGTCAAGGATCCCAAGCCTTTCAAGAAGAAGTGAGGCTAGTAGACATGACCAAATCAAAAAATACCAAACAAGATAAACAATCAAATCCATCAATAGAAGAACTTCAAAAAGAACTGGATTATCTGAGAATGGAAAATGCTTATTTAAAAAAGTTGAAAGCCTTAGTTCAGGAAAAATCACCAAAGAAATGAAAGCCAAGGTAATATATGAACTAAGGCATGAATTCCCCGTTAAAGACCTAGTTAAAGTAGCTAGAATTTCAAGAAGCACTTACTATTTCATTGTGAAGTGTTGGCAAAGAAAAGATCCTGATCGAAAATGGAAACGACGCATTAAATTCATCTATAAAAAACATAAAGGTCGATTAGGATATAGACGAATTACAGACATTCTCCAAGAAAAGGGTCACTGTATAAACAAAAAGAAAGTCTATCGTATCATGGGTGATTTGGGGTTACGCTGTATAGTAAGAATGAAAAAATATCAATCGTACATCAGTGGGTTCGGAAAAGCTTCTGAAAACATATTAAATCGTAATTTCCATGCCTCAAAGCCCAATCAAAAATGGGTGACAGATATTACGGAATTTAAACTATTTGGACAGAAACTATATTTCTCACCTATATTAGATTTATTTAATGGTGAGATTATTTCCTATACCCTTCAAACAAGACCGACATACGATCTAGTAGAAGATATGATGCTCCAAGCCCTTACTCGTAAAAAAACAAGTGATGATTTATTAATTCACTCAGATCAGGGGTGGCATTATCGAATGCCCCAATATCGTCGATTATTGAAAGATCACAATATCACCCAAAGTATGTCTAGAAAAGGAAACTGTTACGATAACGCAGTTATAGAGAACTTCTTTGGGATATTTAAATCAGAATTTATACAGTTAGAACAATTTGAGAGTGTAGAGCACTTCATACATGAATTAGAAAATTACATTTTTTACTACAATAACTTAAGAATTAAATCGAAACTAAATAGAAAAAGCCCAGTTGCCTATAGAAGAAATTATGAGCAAGCTGCTTAAATAATCTGTGTCCAATTTCAGGGGGCAGTTCACTCCTGTGGGGTCTCAGTAACCCACCTTTCCCGTAGGAGTCGCCCCCTTCCGCTCCAATCCCAAAGTTTAATTTAACGAAAGCAGTATTTCTGCAGTTTTAAAAAGTAAATTACCTTTAAACATTATCAACAAAGAGGTACATTCGTTTTGAATGTACCTCTTTGACAAATTATTGATTTAACATAGCCTCTGCTACAAGCTCATAGGAACGTTTTCTTTTTTCGTAGTCGTACATAATTGTCACTAACATAAACTCATCTACGTCATACTGCTTTTGCAAATGAAGTAATTTATCCCTTACTTGCTCTTTTGTTCCCACAATCATTCTTTCTCTATTTTGTCTTACTCGTTGTTGTTCAAAGAACGAATATGGATACGTACTCGCAACCTCTGGATTAGGAGTACCCTTTGAAGGCATTCCTTGTTCCAGCTGTATCAAGGATAAATCAATGCTAGAAGCTAGATAGTTTGCTTCTTCCTCTGTCTCTCCACATAAAACAAACACAGCTAGCATGCTATACGGATATTTAAGGTTGGCAGATGGCTTAAACTGCTGTTTATACGTTGTTAAGTTATGACCTGTGTACTCTGCCTGGATAAACTGAGCATACGTATACGGCAAACCAAGCTCCGCTGCCAACTCCGCACTTGATGGACTGGATCCAAGTAGCCAAAGATCCGCTTTACTTTTAGGGATAGGTGTTGCCTTTAATCCATGATAAGGATGATTTATATCTACATCATCCTGTAAATATGCTCGCAATTCTTCTACTTGATCTTTAAACTGGTGGGTCATTGGTCTATTGCCATTGTTTAATGCAAGTGTTGCTCGTGGCATTCCACCTGGTGCTCGTCCAACGCCAACATCTACTCTCCCATGCGCTAGTGTCGCTAACACATTCATATTTTCCGCTACTTTATAAGAACTATAGTGAGGTAGCATAACTCCGCCAGAACCTACTCTAATCTTAGAAGTGTTAGCTGCTAGAAAACTCATTAGTACTTCTGGTGAAGAACCAGCTAGAGTGGAAGTATCATGATGTTCTGAAACCCAGAAGCGCATATACCCCAATTTTTCTACTAGTTTTGCTAATTCTACTGTTTCTTGCAATGCTTTTTCAGGAGACTTTCCTTCGGCTATCGGTGACTGATCTAGTACACTTAATTTTATACTCATCCGTTCCCCCTCCAATTCATGCCTTTTACTCTACAAGTGTTTGTATGTAACGTCTAGTAAATTGCTCAATCAACTAATTGCTTTGGAAGGGCGAATGATTGGCTTAATTATTCGTTTAAATACATTTCTGTAAGCAAGACCATTCCAATAGAAGAAGTAACTCTCAAAGCCACCTTTTTTTAACACAGCCTTAGCCAATTTCTTGACGTGAGCCTGTTGTTCCACTTTTTGATCTGATAGATAAATTCCGACAATACCTCTATGAATCATCTGATGGAAACGCGCCTCTGGAAGTTGATTAATCGCTATATCAGCTTCCTCCATAAAATGCACTATTCTTTTAAACATTGTCTCTTGATCTGGGTAATACGTACAGAAATTTAAATCTCCGCCCTCGATGTCCTCTTGTTGATCAATAACATAATCTAATAGAATGTGGACTCCTTGAACGTACGGAAAATACCCATTCATTATGCGCTTTGCTGTTTCCCTCGTAAAGTCAGTTTGATGAGCATGTGCAACCAATGAAAAAATACCAAGCGTGGAACCACTACATGCCGAAAATTCATGCCAGCCCATTTCTGGAAGATCTGATACATGTTTGTTATGCCAATTTTGCAAACGTGGCACCCGTTCCTCGTGCGCAACATGTTTATGTATTTGTAAGTCACAATAATAACTGCACAAAGTATGGAGGTAACCCTTTATTATTGGATAATTAGGAAGTTGTTCAAGCGTATTTTGACAAGTTTTCACCAAATCAGCTAAATATCCTCCATCTTCTTGCTCTGCACGATACCTATAATACCGTTGAATAGGAGCACCCGGTGTCAATGCATCTTTCATCGATTGATGAAGCGCAGCAAAGTCTTTTGGGTCTAATGAGGTACTTCGATCACAAAGATTATCTAAGTAATCACTGATTGTTTGATAAGCAACAATAAACGATATTATTGGTTCTTTTGCGTGTATGGAAACTAAAGCTAAAATACCCCCACCTTCACAGTGAAATGTTTTATCTTCAATACTCGCTAATGCTTGGGAGCGTAATTCTTTATCGGGAATTAGATGAGCTCTATTCTTCCAAGTTCTAATCTCATGATGTACATAAGGCAATACATGACGATAAATCTTTGCCATTAAAGTAAATGGCTGTGTAGGGGTTTTCATCTTTGTTCTCCTTTCCTTAATCTACTACGTATCCTAATAATTTTAGCTGTGTACGAACAAATTGTTCTGCATACATAAATACGTCTTCCCGCTCTGGCTCATTAAAGATTTCATGATATAAGTTCGGCCATTCTTTAAAATGAAGATCTGAACCTCTTAGCTGGTAAAACCACTCTTTCACAAGATCTTTATTTACAACTTGATCATCCCCAGCCTGCATTAGAAAAATAGGGATATCCTGTGTTTCTTGAATCTGTTCAAAAGCTATACCTATTGTCTTCACTAATTCTTGATACCATCTAACGGAAACTTTTGTTATATATAAAGAATCATTTGCTTCGAGTTCTTTTACTATTTGATTTCTAGTAGCCATGTCTAAAGTTAATCCTGTTTTAAACTTTAATGTTGGAGAAAGAACATTTAGTCCTTTGGCCATAAGCTTTAGAAAGTTTGGTGGTTGTTGAATTAAGCCTAAGCAAGGAGATGATAAAATAACACCTGCTACATTCAGCTTTGATGTTTGTAACAAACGAATAGTAACTAATCCCCCCATACTATGACCTAACAAGAATACTGGCACTTCAAACTGATAAGCTGCTTGCAACCACTGTTCAACTTCGTCTAAATATTGTTGAAAGGAGTCAATGTGTCCACGATCCGACCTAGACTTAGCACCTTGACCAGGCAAGTCGCCCATGACAACGTGATAACCTGATGAACGCCACATTTCAATGAGCCAGCTATATCTACCGTGATGCTCCATTGCACCGTGTACAATCACCACAACGCCTTTAGGATTTCCTTCCGTTTCCCATTTCCACATATTTATCACCATTCCTCTTTCCACAATAAAACTTATCATACACGTAAATAATTTAAATAGCCAAACTTTAACTGATATACTTATAGTACATAAAAAAGGAGGGAAATTCATGTTATATCCTTATCTAGATAAGTATCCCCAAATCGCTGAATCCGCCTTTATCGCCGATTACGTTACTATTTCAGGGGATGTTACAATCGGGGAAGAATCAACTGTTTGGTTCCAAACCGTTATTCGTGGAGACGTTTCTCCAACCATTATAGGGAATAAAGTAAATATTCAAGATTTGTGTTGTTTACACCAAAGCCCAAAATTTCCATTAATCATTGAAGATGAAGTAACGGTTGGACATCAAGTGACGCTCCATAGTTGTCACATTAAAGAAGGTGCCTTAATAGGAATGGGCTCCATTATTCTTGATGGAGCAGAGATTGGGGAAGGTGCTTTTATAGGAGCAGGTAGTTTGGTTCCTCCTGGAAAAGTCATCCCTCCGAATACGTTAGCCCTTGGAAGACCTGCAAAAGTCATTCGTGAACTTACAGAAGATGATAAAAAAGATATGAAACGCATTGTCCGTGAATATGCTGAAAAAGGACAGGTATATAAATTGCACCAAAAAAACGCAAGTCGTACATAAAGGTATCCTTCGATGCCAATGCTCTCCATTGGCATCGATTCTATCATTGGTTGCAGTAATCCATACCTTTTCGCAACATAGTATGAAAGGGCGTGTAGTAATGAAAAAGCCATTATTACTAGTAAGTATAATCACAACTAGCAGCTTTTTATTCTACTATACTGTAGAAAACTCTTTTTCCCCCTTACCCCAACCAACATTCTCAGATGTAGATTATGAAGTCATAAAATTAGCTCCAAATGTATTGTTAGATGCTCCACTTATAAAACAAATGCCTGAATTACCTAGAGGTTGTGAGGTAACCAGCCTTGCTATGCTTCTTCAGCACGCTGGTGTGTCCGTTAACAAACTAACTCTTGCTGCGGAAATCCAGAAAGATCCAACACCTAAATTCGTAAAAGATGGAAAAACGTACTTTGGCAACCCACAAGTAGGGTTTGTTGGAAATATGTACACCTTCTCTAAACCAGGATACGGAGTGTATAGTAAACCGATTTCTGACCTAGCAGAAAAATATTTGCCAGGGAAAATAGTTAATCTGTCCAATCGTTCCTTTAAAGAGCTTCAACTGTCTTTAACACTTGGAAAGCCAGTTTGGGTTGTATCGAATGTAACCTTTGCACCATTAAGTGATCGATATTTCCACACCTGGCATCATACTGATGGTAGTTCCACAAAGATTACAATGAAGGAACACTCTGTTCTATTAACGGGTTATGATGATAAATTTATCTACTTTAATGACCCTTTGTCAGGTAAAAAACATGAAAAAGCACCCATAAAAGACTTTATCTCTTCCTGGGTGCAAATGGGGTCTCATGCGATTTCTTATTTAGATTGAAGAGTCTCTAAAGAATCTCCTAGAAGTGCAACTTTTGATGTAGGGGACCCTTCTATATAAACTTGGTGCCACGTCATGAACACTAACACTGTCCATATTTTTCTACTATGATCTGCGTGGCCCCTGCAATGCTCTTCTAATAATCTTCTTACAAATTGTTTATTTATTAAATGCTCTGTTTGACTATCAATTATTAACTGATTTGCCCAGTCATATAGTTCGTGCTTTAGCCAGTGTCTGATTGGCACTGGAAAACCTAACTTTTTACGATGTAATACATGATTGGGAACAATTCCTTCAGCGGCTAAACGAAGAATATGTTTTGTCGTACCATTTGCAATTTTCAAGTCTGCTGGAATGGTAGATGCCACTTTCATTACTTCCTTATCTAAGAAAGGAACACGTAATTCCAGAGAATTCGCCATTGTCATTTTATCTGCTTTTTGTAAAATATCCCCTCGCATCCAAGTATAAAGATCAATTAGTTGCATTGTTTCTACCGGACTATTCCCCGATGCTTCTTGATAGATTGGATTCGTAATGTCTTTAAAATGTATGCTTCTTTGATAGGTATATAAAAGCTCTTGCTTCTCTTTTTCCGAAAACATTTTTGCGTTTCCGATATATCGATCTTGAAGTGGCGTAACACCTCGCTCTAAGAAACTCTTTCCTTTTATACCTTCTGGTAAGACATTAGCTAACGAACGCAAAATGCTATGTCCGATCTTTGGAATTTTAGTAAAGATATTCAGAGACACAGGTTCTCTATAAATATTATATCCCCCAAATAGTTCATCTGCACCTTCTCCTGAAAGTACTACCGTTACTTGTTTCCTAGCTTCCTTGGCAACAAAATATAGCGGTACACATGCAGGATCTGCTAACGGTTCATCTAGGTACCACATAATTTGTGGTAGAGCAGCAATGTATTCGTCTGCTGATATATATTTATGATAATTCTCTACACCTAAGGCTTCAGCTGTTTCTTTCGCCACATCAATTTCGCTAAATCCTTCTCTAGAAAAACCAACAGAAAAGGTTTTTATCTCCGGATTTACTTCTTTTGCTAAAGAAACGATAAAAGAGGAATCTATGCCCCCAGATAAAAAGGAACCAACTGGTACATCACTTCTCATATGTTTCTCAACAGAATCACGAAGAACGTATCGAATTTCATTTATCCAATCCTTAGATGAATCTTGTAGTGGTTGAAAACTCGGTTTCCAATAAGTATTAACTTCTAAGCGTTTACCTAATTTCTTTTCAAAGTAGTGTCCAGGCGGAAATCTCTTTATCTCCTTAAAGCTACTAAATGGCTCAGGAACATACTGGAAAGTCAAATAATGCTGAAGTGCTACTTCATCTAACGCTGGCTCTTTGAACAATTGATCCAACGATTTTCTTTCACTGCTAAAATACGTTTCACCTTCTAGCTCAGCGTAATACATAGGCTTTATGCCAAAATGATCACGTGCGCCAAATAATACTTTTTCTTCTTTATCCCATATGATAAAAGCAAACATCCCACGCAAGTGGTGAACGACATCTTTTCTATATTTTTGATATAATGCTAAAATTACTTCTGTATCAGACTGAGTCTCAAAGCAAGTTCCTTCACTTTGTAAGTGTTCCCTAAGTTCAACGTGGTTGTAAATCTCCCCATTAAAGATAATCCAGTATCGCTGGTCCTCAAATGAAAGAGGTTGATGCCCTGCTTCCACATCAATGATACTTAGTCTTCTAAAACCAAATCGAACGTGTTCATCTTGAAAGTACCCTTCATCGTCTGGTCCACGATGTTCTATCAACTTGTTTTTTTTAGTAAATTCAGCAAATCCTTTATGCATATCATCAAACTTGTCGTCTCGAATATATCCTAAGAAACCACACATACCATACACCCCAAATCCTTCTTTTAACGACACATAAATGTAATCCTTACTTCTTTGAATAAGACGTAAATATTACAGAAATGTTACATAAAAGTTGTGATGTATGTATTATTTACCAAATCAATGAAAAAAAGACACCTCAAAGGGTGTCTTTTCCATTATGCGTTTGCAACAGATGCTTTAATTAATGCAGCTTTGTCTGTACGCTCCCAAGGAAGGTTCAGATCATTACGTCCAAAGTGTCCGTAAGCAGCAGTTTGCTTGTAGATAGGACGACGTAGGTCTAACATTTTGATGATTCCAGCTGGACGAAGGTCGAAGTGCTCACGAACTGCATCAATTAGTGTCTCTTCATCAGCAGTACCAGTACCGAATGTATCAATAGAGATAGAAACTGGTTGAGCTACTCCAATTGCGTATGCAAGTTGAACTTCACATTTGTCAGCAAGACCAGCGGCAACGATATTTTTCGCAACATAACGAGCAGCATATGCAGCAGAACGGTCAACTTTCGTTGCGTCCTTACCAGAGAATGCTCCACCACCGTGACGAGCATATCCACCGTACGTATCAACGATGATTTTACGTCCTGTTAGACCAGCATCCCCTTGAGGTCCACCGATTACGAAGCGACCTGTTGGGTTAATGAAGTATTTTGTTTGTTCATCAATTAGCTCAGTAGGTACCACTGGCTCAATAACGAATTCCTTTAGGTTACGTTGAATTTGATCAAGCGTAACTTCTGGATGATGTTGAGTTGAGATAACGATTGTATCAATACGAACAGGATTGTTGTTCTCATCATATTCAACCGTTACTTGTGTTTTACCATCTGGACGTAAGTAAGGAAGAATATCCTCTTTACGAACTTCTGTTAAGCGACGAGCAAGTTTGTGCGCTAAAGAGATTGGTAAAGGCATAAGCTCTTTTGTTTCGTTACAAGCATAACCAAACATTAACCCTTGGTCTCCAGCTCCAATTGCTTCAATTTCTTCGTCAGACATTTGTCCTTCACGAGATTCTAAAGCTTGGTCAACACCCATCGCGATGTCAGCAGATTGCTCATCGATAGAAGTTAAAACTGCACAAGTTTCTGCATCGAAACCATATTTCGCACGTGTGTAACCAATTTCTTTAATTGTTTCACGTACAATTTTAGGAATATCAACATAAGTAGAAGTTGTAATCTCTCCAGATACAAGTACTAAACCAGTTGTTACAGATGTCTCACATGCTACACGAGCGTTAGCATCTTTCGCTAAGATAGCATCTAGAATTGAGTCAGAGATTTGATCACAGATTTTATCAGGATGTCCTTCTGTTACTGACTCAGACGTGAATAAGTGACGTTTCTTTGTCATGGGGTTTCCTCCTAAAGTTCGCTTCCAGGTGTGGAAACGTTAATAATCACGGTACTCATGTCCTTCAGTAGTATGGGGAAAGATGCAATAACTATATACGCATCTGTAATTGATTCGACTACCGGACTTTGGCAAACCTTTGCTACATATATAAGGAAACTCGATAATCATGAGCTATATCCCGTAACAAAAAAAACCCTTCTATCATGAGAGAAAGGTGGTTACCGAAGCCTTTCACTCTTATCGTTCAAGGGGCCGAAGATGTTCTTCTGCACAAGCCTTGCCAGGTTAAGCACCTTTGTTTTATACAAATAATTCTGTTGTATGAAACAGGTTGCTGGGTTTCATAGGGCCTGCCCCTCCACCAACTCAGGATAAGAGTATCCGTTCAATGCTAAATCATATCTTTTTACCTTTTTGATGTCAATAGTTTTAAAGAAAGAACTAGAACCAATTAAAGGCTTAATGTTTTGAACTTTAAAATCAGAAAAAGCATGAACAAATAGTATACACTAATCATATAATTGTGTTATACTATTTAAGAATACTGAAAACGGAAAGGTTGAGTATAAAATATGGTATCTACATTTGCTTCGTTAAATTCCTTATTAAATAAGAAGTCTACCTACCATTCATTGCCTGTAGCAGACTTAGTAGAACATTGTTTACAAAACGGAGAAGCTACTCTTACAAGCACAGGTGCCGTGAGAGCTTTAACTGGTGAGTATACTGGGCGTTCACCAGAAGACAAGTTTATCGTTGTAGACAAACTCTCCGAAAAAACGGTTGATTGGGGAAAGGTAAATCAACCCATAACGGAAGACAAATTTGAACGACTTTATAACGATGTTCTTACTTACTTAGATGCTAAACCATATTTATACCATTTTAATGGCGCTGCTGGCGCACATGTAAGTTATCAAAGTCCTATTTCCGTTGTAACAGAAAAAGCTTGGCATAGTCTTTTCTCTCATCAGCTATTTATCAACGAAGTAGCACCAGATGCTGCATTAGAGCCAATAACTGTTATCAATGCTTGCGGTTTTAAAGCAAACCCTGCTGTTCACGGAACAAATTCCGAAACATTTATCATTCTTTCTTTATCAGAAAGAATTGTCTTAATTGGTGGAACGGAATATGCAGGGGAAATCAAGAAATCCATTTTTTCTGCACTAAATTTCTTTTATCCTTCTATGAATGTCTTTCCTATGCACTGTTCGGCAAATGTAGGTGCAGAAGGCGACGTATCTTTATTCTTTGGACTTTCCGGTACAGGAAAAACCACCTTATCTGCTGACCCCACTAGAAAGTTAATTGGTGATGATGAGCATGGTTGGTCAGCTAGCGGTGTGTTTAATATGGAGGGTGGATGCTACGCTAAATGCATCGGTTTAACGGAAGAAAAAGAACCACAAATTTACCAAGCAATCCGCTTTGGTTCCGTATTAGAAAATGTTGCTTTGGATGAACAAAAGGTTCCTGACTACAGTAGTAACTTTTATACAGAAAACACTCGTGCTGCGTACAGTTTGGACGTAATTCCTAACCGAGTACCAACAAGCTATGCTGGTCATCCAAACACAATTATTTTCTTAACTGCAGATGCTTTTGGTGTGTTACCTCCAATCAGTCGTCTTACAAAGGAGCAGGCAATGTTCCACTTCTTAAGTGGCTACACTTCCAAATTAGCTGGCACTGAACGCGGAGTAACACAGCCAAGAGCAACTTTCTCTACATGCTTCGGTTCTCCATTCCTTCCGCTTCCAGCTACAGAGTATGCGAAATTACTTGGAGAAAAACTAGACCAACACGACGTAAAAGTATATTTAATTAACACTGGTTGGTCCGGTGGAGCGTATGGAGTTGGAAATCGTATCTCTCTAAAATATACACGAATGATGATTCGTGCAGTGATAGAAGGAGAATTAGAAGGTGTGGAAACTACGGTGGATCCGATTTTCCAAGTATCTGTACCTACACATGTTCCAGGGGTTCCAGACCATGTTCTTCAACCAAAGAAAACATGGGAAAATGGAGAGGAATATGACATTGCAGCACATCAATTAGCAAAGTCTTTCCATCTAAATTTCAAGAAATTCTCTCATGAGTTACCAGACTTAGCTAGACTTGGTGGACCGGTAGACGAACTATAAAGGACTCTTGTATGGTCAAACCATATCACTTGGCTAACGATGAATTGTTACTGGTCACGTAACAACTAAAAACCGCCAACAACCCTATTTTTGGAGTTGTTGGCGATTTTTTTAATCAATTAGTAGAATTCAATGCTTTCAACTCATATTGAATTGTTGTAGCATCCTCTTCCCATGTTTGACGGACTACAACTCCTACTCCAGCTACTTCTCCCTCTTTCGTACGTTTTACTTCGATAGGGATATTTAGAGGGTAAATACGATACCCATCTTTCGTTAGTTCAAAAAGATTTCCTTCTTGACGAACCTCTTTTCCTTTTGTCACAATCATTGTTTGAAACTCTACAGGCATTCCCATATTTCCGCCCCCAAATCATCTACTGTTTTTTCATCCATTGTATCATATCTGTCACCGTTCGTTGGTTAACTGCTGGAGGAAAATAGTGCGTATAGGTAGAATAATACCACGTCTCTACGTGTTTTCCTGCTGCTTTCAAAGATGTTTCTAACTGTTGTGCATGTTCAAATCCAACGTGCTTGTCTTTTTCTCCGTGAATAATTAAAACTGGACAATGTATTCCATGAATTGTATGTAATGGTGTACGAAAGTCGTATGGTTTTGGATTCCGATGAGGCGTACCAGACATTACACGTTTCATCATTCTCCTTAAATCAAGTCTCTCTTCATATGTTTGATACATATTACTTACACCTCCCCAAGTAACAAGGGAACGACAATTCGAAAATTCTAAAGCTGTGAATAATGCCATTACCCCACCTCTTGAAAAACCAAACACATGCAGCTGATTTGTATCAACATTTGACTGCAGCTCTAATACCTTATACCCCATAAATGCATCCATGCGATCTTCCCCACAGAAGTCCTCTTGTCCCTGTCCTCCCCTGTTCCCACGATAGTAAGGAGCAAATACCACACAACCTTCATGAGCAAACTGAGCAATTCGAGCCGGTCGTACCATTCCAACAGATTTTATTCCACCTCTTAAGTATAAAATCCCTGGGAATTTTCCTTCTTTAATTGGTTCAGCTAAAAGTCCTTTCACCTTAAATGGACCTGAGAGATAAGTTATTTCTGTTAACTGTACATTCGGATTGGGGGAAGGAAATCTTTCTCTATGTAAAATAAGCTCTTTCATCTCGTCTTCCTTTCTCATGTCAAATAGTATCTTTTCCATAGGCTATCACACATTTTTATGAATTTCATATCTTGATGGTAATGAAGGTTACATCAACCTACTACTAAAGGAGCGAAATGGTATGCGTAAACTTATCACTAGAGTGGGATTATTATTAACTTCCCTCGTTTTCATTGCAGGTTGTCAAACGACTGATAAAGTCGAAAAAGTCCGTGTTGCTGAAGTTACTCGTTCCCTTTTCTATACTCCTCAATACGTTGCTATTGAGAAAGGTTTCTTTAAAGAAGAAGGTCTAGATATCGAACTAACCACCACTTGGGGTGGAGATAAAACGATGACCACACTTCTATCTGATGGAGCAGATATCGCACTAGTTGGTTCTGAAACTTCGATTTACGTGTATGCACAAAATCCAATAGATCCAGTTATCAACTTTGCACAACTAACTCAAACAGATGGTACCTTCTTAGTTTCTAGAGAAAAAGTCGATGATTTTAAATGGGAAGATTTAAAAGGAACGACATTTTTAGGTCAACGTAAAGGTGGGATGCCACAGATGGCTGGAGAGTTCGTTCTTCGTAAAAATGGGATAGATCCGTTTGCTGATTTAGAGCTTATTCAAAATATTGACTTTGCAAATATTGCTACTGCCTTCTCTACAGGAACCGGGGATTATGTACAATTATTTGAACCTACAGCATCTTTATTTGAAGAGCAAGGCATTGGTCATATTGTTGCATCTTTCGGAACAGAATCTGGTTTACTTCCATATACAACGTTTATGTCCAAAGAGAGCTATCTAAAAGAAAATAAAGAAACCGTGGAGAAATTCACACGTGCTCTACAAAAAGCACAAAAGTTTGTAGATACTGCAAGTTTAGAAGAGCTAGCTGTACTAGTTCAACCTTACTTTGAAGATACCGAATTGGATTTAATGGAAACTGTTATTGATCGATACCGTGCGCAAGGTTCATTTGCTACAGATCCCATTTTAGACGAAGCAGAGTGGAACAACTTACAAACCATTATGGATCAAGCAGGTGAGCTACCACAACAAGTCGACCATGAAACTTTAGTAAACACAGATTTTGCGAAGTCCGCAAAATAAATGAAAAAGGTGGGGAATGTTATGTCTTTTGTCAAAGTAGATCATGTCAGCCATTCTTACTTTTCCCCAAAATCCCGTGTCGAAGCACTAAAAGATGTACAGTTAGAGATTAATCAAGGTGAGTTCGTATCTTTTTTAGGACCTAGTGGTTGTGGGAAATCTACCCTTCTTTCCATCATAGCAGGATTACTAAAACCTACGTTTGGAGAAGTAAGAGTAAAAGGCAAAAATCCAATGAAGACAAAAAATACTATTGGATATATGCTTCAACAAGATTACCTCTTCCCATGGAAAACTATTAGAGAAAACACCTCATTAGGTGCTTCCTTGCTCCACCTACCTTCGCAGGAAACAGATATTATGGTGTTAGCGCTATTAGAAGAAATGGGACTGTCAAAATTCATTGATGCCTATCCTCATGAATTATCAGGTGGAATGAGGCAACGAGCATCTCTAGTGAGGACATTAGTAACGAATCCTACCTTACTCCTTTTAGATGAACCGTTTTCCGCACTAGATTTTCAAACAAAACTAAAAATGGAAGACCTTGTCCTCTCCACGTTAAAGTCTTATGACAAAACAGCCATATTAGTCACGCATGATATTTCAGAAGCAATCGCCATGAGTGACCGAATTATTCTATTCTCTAAACATCCCGGTAAAATACATCGTGTCTTTGAAGTCCCAAAAGAGTTAGTAGCTATCTCCCCTTTTGAAGCAAGAAACCATTCTAGTTATCCAGCATTCTTTCATCTGATTTGGAAGGAGTTGGAGAACCTTGAGTGAAGAAAAGGTATTAATCCAAAAGTACGCAGCCTATAAAAAGCAACTCGTAAAAGAGAATCGGATTGTACGAAGCTATCAACTAGCATTATTTGTTTTATTCTTCTCCATATGGGAGATTGCCAGTAAAAATTTATGGATTGATCCCCTGATTTTTAGTTCACCATCTACCGTCATAAAACTTGGGATGGATAAAGTAAATGATGGCAGTTTACTAGTACATGCAGGAGCAACGATTTTCGAAACAATTTTAGGGTTTATTCTAGGTACCGCACTGGGAGTATTTATCGCAACGGCTTTGTGGTGGAGTCCACTCGTTGCTAAAGTGGCAGACCCTTACCTAGTTGTTTTAAATGCCATGCCCAAAGTTGCTCTTGGTCCTATACTAATTGTCATTCTCGGTCCTTCTTTTAGCTCCATTATCGCCATGGGGGCCATTATTTCAATCATCATCACTGCTATTGTAATGTTCACTGCATTTAAAGATGTCGATCAAAATTATTTAAAAGTAATGTACACATTTAGAGCCTCTAAGAAGCACATTTATCGTCATGTCATCTTTCCTGCAACAATACCAACTTTAATCTCAACAATTAAAGTAAATGTAGGTTTGTCTTGGGTAGGAGTTATTGTTGGAGAATTCTTAGTATCCAAACAAGGCTTGGGATATTTAATCATTTACGGTTTCCAAGTCTTCAATTTTTCCCTAGTATGGCTTGCCTTATTAATGATAGCCATCATGGCAACGTTCATGTACCAGTTGGTAGCTTATTTTGAACGCAAAATAAGTAAGTAAGAAGGAGATTCATCTAAGTATGGATCACCTCATGCGGTCATCGATAAGTTATTGCCAGTCACGCAAGAAAAAGTAGAACTCCCACAAAAGAGTTCTACTTTTTAGATATTTTTATGAAATTCATGGCTTCTTTCATCACGCCATCGCGCATTAAAAAGCTGTATCGATCATCCTCAAATGAGATGGAAAGTGAATGAAATATAGGTCCACTTGTCTCTAAATAACCTACATCGGAACAAATGTTAGAAACTTTTGCAACATAAATTCTTTTAGTGAAAAATCGAGAATCATCTACATACACTCGGTAATGCCCAAGTATAGCTAGATCACGAATATTTGCTCCCGTTTCCTCAAACACTTCTCTTTTTGCAGCCTCTTCTAGGGATTCTCCTTCTTCTACTTTTCCACCTGGAAACTCAATGCCTCTCTTAGGATGATCAGTCATCAAAAGACCATGAGTTAGTTTGGGAATAACAATGACATGCTTTATACTATCAGAAGCAAAGCAATCACCTGTTGTAAATTCCACTAGTTGCCCGTGAGCATCTTTAAAGGTTTTCATGTTCTCTCCTCCTACGTTTATTGTAGCGAACAGAGGAAAAGATGACACGTTTTAAGTGGTTTCTTCTTGATTGGGATCGTGTTCCAAACTCTCTGGTTTATGTTGGAGAAACCCTTGTTCCTCAATAAACTTTTTCGCGTCAGGTGTACCAAGCTCATGCAGTATTTCATAAATACGGTACATGTTGGCGTCATTTGCATCATTCTCTCGATCATAATGATATTGTAGATACGGCACATGCGCCCGAAAAAATCCTTGCCAATCAGATGAATAATTACTATCAAATATTTCTCTTAAACGAACGATTTCTTCATCTGTAGCTTGAATTTCATACTCCCAAGTAGAATCATCTTTTGTTCGCATGATTTGTCCTCTAGCTAAACAAACGTAATAGGTATGCTTTTCATTAGTCATGTCACAGACCCCTTTCTATTACTAGCTTTACGGATCTGTCTTTAATTATACATGTTACTTATCTGACTTTTCTTTTGACCTTAGGGAAGCAATGGTCTCTTTTACAATTGGTGGAACGGGTAAACCTATATTCCCTGCATTCTCTGTTAAAGATATAAACTCATTACATATATAAAACACAATAGTAACATCCCGGATGATTTGGTTATTACCCATAATTCCATCTAATAAATAAGCTATAGCGACAAAAGCAAAAATTAATATCTTCTTAGCAATCCCTCTTAAGCCTACCTTGCTCGATAAAGTTCCTGAAAGAGCGGCTGCGATAATACCACTAATATAATCTGTAACAACTAAAACAGTAAGCAAAGTTAGTAACATACTCCACTCACCAAAAAGAGAATAGCCAACACCACCAACAACAGAAAGGAAACCTACCCCCATATTTAATCGATTCAACAGAATCACTCCTTACCACATGTTGTCCTACTAACTATAGTATTCGGACTCGATGGAAAGGTACTTACTTATAGGTATATTTAGCTATTTTTTAGTGAGTTTAAAGGGGGTTAACTTTCTTTCTTTTCAGGAACAGGATCAATGCCTCCAGGATGAAAAGGGTGACATTTTCCTATTCGCTTAATGGTCAACCATGTACCTTTCAAAGCGCCAAATCTTTGTACCGCTTCCACTCCATAATGAGAACATGTTGGGTAAAAGCGACAAGTGGGCGGCTTCAATGGAGATAGTACTTTTTGATAAAAACGAAAAATAAAGACAATTATTTTTTTCATCAGTCAAGCCTCCTTTTCATATGGTGATACGAAGCAACGTACCGAGAATTAAACCATACAATTTTAGTAGGAATTAAATAAGATTCGTGTTATACTATAAACACTATGACTTAAGGAGTGAATCAAATGCCTTCAGTAGAAAGCTTTGAACTAGATCATAATGCCGTTGTTGCACCTTATGTACGCCACTGTGGTGTTCACAAAGTAGGAACAGACGGAGTGGTAAATAAATTTGATATCCGTTTTTCTCAACCAAACAAACAAGCGATGAAGCCAGATGCGATCCACACGCTTGAACATCTATTAGCGTTTAATATCCGAAAGTATTCCGAGCGTTACGATCATTTTGATATTATCGATATTTCTCCAATGGGTTGTCAAACTGGTTTCTACTTAGTAGTTAGCGGTTCTCCAACAGTGGAAGAAATTATTGATGTATTAGAAGATACAATGAAAGATGCTGTTACAATCGAAGAGATTCCAGCAGCTAACGAAAAGCAATGTGGTCAAGCAAAACTACATGACCTAGAAGGTGCTAAGCGACTTATGAACTTCTGGTTATCACAAGATAAAGAATCTTTATCAAAAGTATTTGGATAATTACCTGTTAGGGAATCACTCTTAGTGGTTCCCTTTTTTGTTTTCTTCTTCTACCTCATCTAGCGTTTTGACAGGATCAACTGTATGACGATAAGAATAAGCCTTAGAAGTAGTAAGTACACTTACAAGTATAATGACAAACACAATAATAATAGAAAAAATCATCACCAACGTTAGCATACAATCACTCCTTTTTTTTCATTGTATCACTTCCGCCTTCTCTATGTATAAATACAGCATATACGGGTAACGTAATGTAGTATGTTTAAAACAAATAAATAGTGGTAAACAAAGGATAGAAAGATGTTAAGGAGGAAAAACGCATGTCTGTCAAATTACACAACGCTGTAAACAAACAAGTTGCCAACTTCACAGTATTATTTACAAAGTTACATAACTATCATTGGTTTGTAAAAGGATCAAACTTCTTTGTTCTACACGAAAAGTTTGAACAGTTCTATAATGAGGCAGCTACACATATCGACGAGCTTGCTGAGCGTTTGTTAGCATTAGAAGGAAAACCTGTTGCTACCATGAAAGAATCATTGGAATTAGCAACAGTGCAAGAAGCAGAAGGTGGGGAAACTGCTGAACAAATGGTTGATTCATTAGCAAATGACTTTGGCACAATGATTAATGAGCTAAAAGAAGGCATGGAATTAGCTGCAGAAGTTGGAGATGAGACAACTGGTGATATGCTTCTAGCTATCCATCAACAGTTAGAAAAGCATGTATGGATGCTAAAATCTTTCTTAAATAAATGATTTTTACCCACCCAAAAAACATTAGTTTTTTGGGTTTTTACTTTATAAAAAGAAATGGAAACCGATAGAAAAGGTGATAATGGAAGGAGGTTTGAAGCTTTGAGTGTATCTGCATTAATGGGTAAACAAGTAGCCGAATTACAACAGACTGTTTCGCTTAGCTTAATGAAAAGTCAGATGGCCACGCAAACTGCTCACGCAACGGTAATGATGGAACAATTAACAGCATCCACGCCAGCTCCACATCCATTTAAAGGTGGGACGGTAGATGTTAAAGCTTAATGACACGTTTGTTGGAAACCTACCTCGATTTTAACTTGGTAGGTTTTTTCCTGTTAAAGATACGACTGGCGACTTTGGACGTTTGTCGCCTTCTTTCTTCTTCTCGCATGGCGGCTTTGGGCGTTTGTCGCCTCCTTTCTTCTTCTCGCATGGCGGCTTTGGGCGTTTGTTGCCTTCTAGCCGCACCTCTCCATGCGGCTTCTACGACTTGCACACAATTTAGCGCTTCTCTCCACACCATTCAAACGATAAACTACTTCACTTACACACCATCATGCATATTTACTGGAAGCCCGTGGATAATAAGGAAGCGATAGCATGTAGAGGAGGATTTACACATGGATGATTTAGTCATTGCACGGTCATTATTTGGTACCACCATGGGTTTCCATATCATATTCGCTACCCTTGGCGTAGGAATTCCATTAATGATTTTGGCAGCAGAATTACTTTATCAAAAAACGAAAGATGAAGACTATGCGGTAATGGGTAAAAGATGGACCAAAGCTTTTGCCGTCCTTCTAGGAGTTGGTATTCCTACTGGAACGATAGCTGGTGTTCAGCTTTCTCTACTTTGGCCAGGATTCATGGAGTTCGTTGGTCGAGTGATGGCTCTACCTTTTCAAATCGAAATTTATGCTTTCTTCGTTGAAGCACTTTTTATGTCTATCTACGTTTACGCTGCACACAGACTAAGCCCATGGATGCGAATTGTCAGCGTAACACTTGTAGCATTAGGCGGTTTAGCTTCCGCTGTTTTAATTACCAATGTGCATGCATGGGAAGGAACTCCAACTGGTTTCCGGATCGTTAACGGTGAAATTGTGGACGTGGACCCTTGGGCAGCTTTCTTTAACCCATCGTTTTTTGCAACTGCTGGACATGTCGCTCTAACTGCGTATACAACAGGTGCGTTTGTTATCGCTTCTGTTGCTGCGTTTAAGATGTTACGAGCTGAATTTGGCAGTCGTATTTATAAATTCCACCGTAAAGCTCTCATGTTAGGGCTATTACTTGGAGGATTCTTTTCGTTCTTTTCATCAATAAACGGTCACGAGACAGCACAGCAATTGCATGAATACCAACCAGAGAAACTAGCAGCAGCAGAAGGTTTATTCGAAACACAAGCCTACGCTCCTCTTGCAATCGGAGGATTTACTGACCGAGAAACACGAGAAGTAAAGTATGGAATTGAAATCCCATGGGCATTGAGTTTCTTAGCTGGAAATAGCTTCGACACGGTCGTAAAAGGATTGAATGACTTTCCTGAAGAATATTGGCCACCTTTATTTGTTCATACCCTGTTCAACGCGATGGTTGGAATTGGATCCTTACTAATTCTGTTAGCACTTATGGCACTATTTTGGAACAAGTTCCTCAAGAAACCCGAATTCCCTAAATGGATGTTAGGATTATTTGTTACTGCTGGACCGCTCGCAGTTCTTGCCATTGAATTTGGTTGGATATTTGCCTGTACAGGTAGACAACCATGGACGATTTATCGCGTATTGTCTACTGCAGATTCCGTAACATCCGCTTCAAACCTAACAACATTATTCGTCTTGTTTGCAGCAGTTTATGTGGTACTAGGGGTTGCGGTTGTGTTAGTAATGCTTTACTACTTTAAACGCCATCCAGTCGAAGAAGATTTATATCGTGCTGATGAACCTGGAGTGCCACTTTATTAAAAAGTACTCATCTTCATTTAGGCCACATTTTGTGGCCAACGATGAGTTGGTACTAGCCACGAAATAGTTCAATGCATAACTAAACGATTAAAAGATAGGAAAGGAGTGTTCATATGTCTGAGCAGTTAATTGCCGTCACGATACTTTGGGGATTTGTGTTTATCTACGCAGTTATGGCTACGATGGATTTCGGAGCTGGATTTTGGTCAATGATTTATTTGAACAAAGAACAAACGAAAGCCACTAACATTGCCAATAGATATCTATCTCCTACATGGGAAGTGACAAACACATTTATTGTGGCGATTGTTGTTGCTATTTATAGTTTTTTTCCTGGAGCGGCGTTTACCTTAGGAACCATATTACTTATCCCAGGTAGTATTATCCTACTTTTATTAGCCATTCGAAGTGGCTTTATGGTATTCAGTCACGTTGCAGATGATTATCGTGTTGCATTAACGTATATATCAGGAATTACAGGTCTATTAATTCCAGGATTTCTTATCGCAGTTCTTCCAATTTCACACGGAGGATTTGTCGAGTTAGAGTCAGCAGCACCAAGCCTAGATTTACAAGCTTTATTTACAAGCCCACATGTTTACTCTTTTATTGGTTTTGCGATTAGTTCAACACTTTTCTTATCATCATTACTGTTAGCTGATTATTCTAAAACCGCTGGTGAACCTAATGCATACAAAGTTTATCGAAGAGATTCCATTATTCTAGGGCCTATTTCTTTAGTCATGGCTGTTCTAATTATGCTAACCATGAGAAATGAAGCTAATTGGTTGTACACAAATATGATGGAACAACTGCCTCTATTATTATTATCAGTGGCGTTTTTCGTTATTGGAGGTTTAGCGATTTTTGTCTTTAAAGATCGTCACGGCATGAAGGGTGTCCCTAGAATAGCTGTTATTGCCGTTACCATTCAATATTTATTGGCAAGTTACGTATACGGAAGAGCACATCTTCCTTACTTTATTTATCCATCTTTCACCATTGAGGACGGATTTACTGATTCTGCTTCCTTCCAAGCAGTATTCATTACGTACATTGTAGGATTTTTAATTCTGTTCCCTGGATTCTTCTACTTTTGGAGAATTTTTATGAAAGATTCTCACGTTCGAGAAGATACCCAAACCGAATAAGTCACATGGTAACTGGTAATACTACTGCTGTATCTATTATGAACAAAGGGGATGAGATACGATGGCACAAGACGTATTATGCGAAGTTAGCAATTGTACCCACTGGAAAAACGGAAACCACTGTGGGGCTGATCAAATCTACGTAGTAAGTCACAGTGGAAAAATCGCTGACGACCAGCACGAAACAGACTGTAATACATTTAAACCTAAACACTAAGAAAAGCATAAGGCGCGCGTTCAGCCGCGGCAGGAAACTTCGGAAGGCCGAGGAGGCAGCTCTTCAGCCACCACAGGACTTGCGGAGTTTCCCGAGCGGTTGCGCACCTGGAGCTAGACATCAAGAAAAGCGAAAGGCGCGCGTTTAGCCGCGGCAGGAAACTTCGGAAGGCCGAGGAGGCAGTTCTTCAGCCACCACAGGACTTGCGGAGTTTCCCGAGCGGTTGCGCACCTGGAGCTAGACATCAAGAAAAGCGAAAGGCGCGCGTTTAGCCGCGGCAGGAAACTTCGGAAGGCCGAGGAGGCAGTTCTTCAGCCACCACAGGACTTGCGGAGTTTCCCGAGCGGTTGCGCACCTGGAGCTAGACATCAAGAAAAGCGAAAGGCGCGCGTTCAGCCGCGGCAGGAAACTTGGAAAGGCCGAGGAGGCAGCTCTTCAGCCACCACAGGACTTTTGGAGTTTCCCGAGCGGTTGCGCACCTAGAGCTAGACATCAGTAAAAGCTGTCGCACCTGCGACAGCTTTTTACATGGTGATAGTCTTGATTGTCACTGTCTTTACGAAGTCATAATCTAATTCAACGCCTATGCCTGCTTTAGTATATCTATGAACTTTGCCGTCTTTTACTTTTACAGGATCAGTCACAACATCATGCTCCCAATATACATCAGAGGCAACGATATCACCTGGGATGTCAAATTCTTCTCTTGATGCTAAAGCAACATTAACAGCCCTAGACACCCCAAATTCGATCATTCCACCACACCAAACTTCAATGCCGTGCTCTCTACAATACTCTATCATTTCTAATGCAGGAGTTAATCCACCTACTCTGCCAACCTTTACATTTAGAGCTTTTATCGCTCCTAAAGCATGAGCAGTTTTTAACTCTTGAATAGATGTAATACTCTCATCAAGACAAACTGGTGTAGAGATAGTCCTTTGTAACAAGGAATGCTCCACTAGGTCATCTACAGCAAAAGGTTGTTCAATTAATAAGAATCCTTCTTTATCTATTTCCTTTAGAAGGTCCATATCATCTAGAGTAAAAGCTCCATTTGCATCAACCATAAAAGCAATATTAGGATAATTTCTTTTCAATTCCTTTATCTGTTCAAACGTCTCTTTACCGTCTATTTTCACCTTAAATCGAGTATACCCATCACGATAAAGCTCTTCAGCCCTATTTTTCATCATGGCAAAGGAAGACGTTGCCAAAACGGCACCTACATACATCTCTTTCTTCTTACTACCAATTAGATCAGCTAAATTCATTTGTTTGACCTTCGCATAAATATCCCACAAAGCCATATCTATAGCGGCTTTTGACATATAATTTCGTCTTACATTAGACATCTTTATATAAGCGTCTATTGGTTGATCAAACGTTTGATCAATAATAATTGGTAATAGCCATTGTTGGAGGGCGTGGATTTCTGTTTCCACCGTTTCTTCTGTATACCAGGGCGATTCAAATGCAACAGCTTCCCCTAAGCCAATCACTCCATCTTCCGTTTGAAGTTCTAGTAATATACCTTTTCGCGAATGTAAAGATTGTAAGTGAGTAGAAAAAGGTCTCTTTAAAGGCATTTCTATCACATTGAGTGTAGCTTTAATTATTTTCCCAATCAACTCTGTTCACTCTCCAAAAGTGCTTTTAGTTCATGTCTTTTTATCTTCATGGAACTCGTCATCGGTAAGCTTTCCATGAAGTGAAAGTGCACTGGGTGTTTATAGCTCGCCAATTTCTCATGACACAGATGTATCAAATCTAACTCGACAGACCTTATATCTAGAACGTGATCGCTTAATACAATACATGCAGATGGTGACTGTCCCCACTCTGTACTTTGTACACCAATCACTGCCACTTGCTCAACATTTGGATGTGCTAACAAAACAGATTCAATTTCAGCAGGATATATGTTTTCTCCCCCAGATATAATTAGATCTGATCGTCTATCTTTTATATATAAAAATTCATCCTGATCTAAATAACCTATATCTCCTGTTTTAAACCACCCATTCACGAAGGCATTGGAAGTGACTTCTGGTAATCCCCAGTATCCTTTTGTAACAGTTGGGCCTTTGACAAGAATTTCCCCTACTCCACTTCCATCTAACTTATCAATTTTAATATCAGTATGAAGTAACGGAAGACCTACAGAGCCTATTTTCGTCGCTGCTTTTTCTGGAGAAAGTGTCACCACTTGCGAACAAGTCTCTGTCATCCCGTAAGTCTGAAAAAGATTAAAGCCTTTTTCCGTTAACTCCTGTAACAACCACTTAGGAACAGGTCCTCCACCAACTAAGAAGCCCTTAAACGTAGTTGGGATAGTCGTAAGGTTCCATTGTTCATGAAAACGTAACAGCATAACTGTTACTACTGAAGCAATGGTTACCTGTTCTTGTTGAATCAATGTACACAATTCTTCTTGATTATACGTCTCAGCTAAATAAAAGGAACAACCAGTAACAAGACTTCTAACTATTATGGAAAACCCACTCACATGAAATATTGGGACAGCACAATACCAACAATCTTGATTAATTATAGATAGATGGATAGAAGACGCAGTAGCTGAGTGGTAGTGATTTCCGTAGCTTTGGATAACTCCTTTTGGTTTACCAGTAGTACCTGATGTATACATAATGCTACACGTATCATCCCATTCGAAAGATCTTTGATCATTATCTGACATGAAGATATGATTCTCACTGTTAAAAATATGTCCTACCTCTAACGTCTTTGTTATAGATCGTACTTCGTTCATTAATTCTAGGGAATCACTAATAAATAGAGCAGCAGAGCAGTCCTTTACTTGATAAATAATTTCTTCTGGTGATAGCCGAGTGTTTACACAATGAGCAATTGCTTTTACTGCTTGTAAGGCTAATAATATTATTACTGTCTCAGGTTTATTAGAAAGGTGAACAGAAACACGGTCCCCTTCCTTTATTCCTGCTCCATTTAACACTTTTGCTACTTGTTCCGTTTTTTTATCTACTTCTTTAAAGCTTAAAGAATCTCCCCTTGGTAAATGCATCATTACTTTTTCTCCAGAGAGTCTCGCTCTAGTTTTCAACAAGTTTGGAATCATAACTTCACCCCAACATATAATCAAGGATTCTCACTAAAGACATACCATTGCTTTTGGTAGTCGATGAGTTACTACTATACACGTAACAAAAAAAGCCGTCCCAAAAGTATAGCTTTACTTTCAGGACAGCTCCCAATTCGTTAAGTATTAAGGGAAACGAGGGAATTGACCGAAGTCTGGTTTACGTTTCTCTTTAAATGCGTCGCGACCTTCTTTTGCTTCATCCGTTGTGTAGTAAAGAAGTGTTGCGTCTCCAGCCATTTGCTGGATACCTGCTAAACCATCTGTATCTGCATTGAAAGCTGCTTTTAAGAAACGAAGAGCAGTTGGAGATTTTTCTAACATCTCCTCACACCATTTAACTGTTTCTTCTTCTAGCTGTTCAAGTGGTACAACAGTATTTACTAGCCCCATATCTAGTGCTTCTTGTGCATTGTACTGGCGACATAAGAACCAAATTTCTCTTGCTTTCTTATGACCAATAATACGTGCTAAGTAGCCAGATCCATACCCTGCATCAAAGCTCCCTACTTTAGGACCAGTTTGTCCAAAAATGGCGTTATCAGCAGCGATAGTTAAATCGCAAACAACATGAAGAACGTGACCGCCACCGATAGCAAAGCCTGCTACCATTGCGACAACTGGTTTAGGAATTACACGAATCAATCGTTGTAAATCCAATACATTTAGACGAGGAATTTCATCCTCTCCAACGTATCCACCATGTCCACGTACTTTTTGATCTCCACCAGAACAGAACGCTTTTTCGCCTTCCCCAGTAAGAACGATTACCCCAACGTTAGAGTCATCTCTTGCACGAGAAAACGCATCAATAAGCTCCATTACTGTCTTTGGTCTAAATGCATTACGTACTTCTGGTCTATTAATAGTAATTTTTGCAATACCATTATAGAATTCATATTTAATATCTTCGTACTCACGTAATGTTTCCCAAGTATACGTCATTAAAAATCCTCCTTCATAAGCTTCTTTACTATTGTACCAAATTTTTCGAATTCCTCCACATGCGGAATATGACCTGCGGAAGAAACTTTTATTAAGTTACTTTGTGGAAAAAAAGTATTCATCTTTTCTCCAATCGCCAAAAACTTACTATCTTTCTCTCCAACGATAATAAAAACTGGGCGATGAAAATCTTTTAGTCGGGCCCAGTAAGAAGGCTGAACTCCAGTTCCCACCGCTCTTAAACTGTGAGATAGTCCATCTACGGTATGTTTTGACCGTTCAGCACGGAGTTTCACTCTATGTACCTCTTCTATGGATGAGAATAAAGGTATGTCTTCCCAAAATGATAGAAACCATTCTAAACCGTTCTCTTCTATTTTCGTAGCTAATTGTTCATCCGCTTCCTTACGATTATTCCTACCTTCTAAAAGTCCTGGAGAAGTACTCTCAAGCACCAACTTTTTAACCATGTGTGGGTACTTCATTGCATAGCCAATTGCAAGTCTCCCTCCCATTGAGTAGCCAAGTAAAGTTACTTCCTGACTAATAACAGTTGAAATAAAAGAATGCAGTAACTCTATGTGTTCTTCCCAAGTAGGAAATAATGTATAGTGCTTACCATCATGTCCAGGCCAATTAATTGCGTACGTTGTTACGTTTGGAAAAACTAATTCTTCAAAGCTACTAGAACTTCCTGTAAACCCATGACAAACCACTAATGGTTCGGCATTTTCGTCTCCAAACACTTCGTACTTCAACATTCGTCATCACTCAACAAATAATCAATTTCCCGGGAAACATATTTCCACAATTCTCGGTGTTGTGCGACATGATTTTCTCTATCCACAACAATTTCAACAATTTTCGGTCCATCTATTGGGACAATTTCTTTTTCTAGTTCTTGATAGTTTTCCACTTTCACATAAGGAATCCCATACATAGCAGCCGTATGTTTAAATTTAATACCCGTTGGAGTTCCAAACAGAGTCTCATAATGTTGCTCCATCTTTCCTTGAGGTAAGTAGGAGAAAATACCACCTCCATCGTTGTTGATAACGATAATGGTTAAAGGTGTTTGTTGCTGTTTGGCATATAATAAACCATTCATATCATGGTAGAAAGATAGATCTCCAATTAAAAGGTAACTTGGATTTACGCAAGTAGCCATACCAACTGCTGAAGAAACAACGCCATCTATTCCATTAGCTCCTCTATTAGCAAATACGAGTTTCTCACTACCATTTTTAGAGAAAAACAAATCAACTTCTCGAATTGGCATGGAGTTACCTACAAAAACATGCGACGCGTTAGGAAGTGTTTCATTTAAGAAAGTATAGATCTTCCTTTCAGACCATTCCTCATTAGGAATGTCACTATGAATTACTTCGTTCCATATTAACCAAGGGTTTGACTCATTTGCTTTTCCTTCTAATTTTAAAAGCTCCTTAAGGAAACTCTCCATAGATGCATGTACAAAACTTGTAGATAGAGTTGGATCTCTGTATTCTTGCCCTTCATCTACCGTGATGTACATAGCGGTACTTTTTTGGATAAATTGTGTTAAAACCTTTGAAACCGGCATAGCCCCAAAACGAATAATGCAGTCTACTTGTAAATGTTCTAATGATCTACCATCTCGTAAAAACCAGTCATAGCGATCCACTATATATGGTTTTAGACACTTTACAAAACGTAGGTTAGAAAGTGGATCTGCAACAATTGCAAAATGAAACTTTTCCGCACATGCTAGAAGTAATTCTATTTCTGCATCAGAGTAATTTTTTTCTCCACACACAAAAATACCTTTGCTGTTATCTTCCAATGCTTCTTGTAAAGATTGGTCTAAACTAGTCAATTGAATAGAAGTATCTGCAAAATCTCTCACTATAGGAATATTGTTTGTTACATACTCCAAATCAGGGATTAGGGGTTCTCTAAATGGAATATTCACATGAACAGCACCAGCCGGACTAACCTGTGACGTGTTCATCGCTCGAGATGCAGTAAACAATGCTATGTTATTGGTTTCTTCTCTCCCATCTGCTATAGGTAAATCGGTAGCCCATTTCACATGATTACCAAACAAGTTAACTTGTTGAATGGATTGAGGTGCACCTACATCTCGTAATTCATGAGGACGATCAGCAGTTAAGACCACCAGAGGAACTCGACTAATGTTAGCTTCCACAATAGCTGGAAAGTAATTTGCTGCTGCAGTTCCCGAAGTACAAAGTAGCGCAACTGCTCTTCCTTTTGTTTTGGCTAATCCTAATGCGAAGAATCCAGCTGATCTCTCATCAACTTGAATATGTATCTTCAGCTTTGGATGTTCAGCGAACCAGTAGGCTAAAGGAGTAGAACGAGAACCAGGACTAACCACTATATCGGTTAGTCCTGCTTGTATAAGTCCGTTCGTAAAAGATTCCACATATGTGGTCAATATTGGATTTTTCATGACAGGTCATCTCCACTAAAAGCTCTTTTCATTGGTCTCAGTTTAAGTTCCGTCTCTTCCCACTCTGCTTGTGGGTTAGAGGAGTCTACAATCCCACATCCTGCAAATAAGTATGACCTTTTTCCTCTATCTGTAATAAGAGCTGAGCGGATTGCAACTGCAAATTCTCCATCTCCATGCATATCGACAAAGCCGATTGGAGCTCCGTAAAATCCACGGTCCCATGTCTCTACTTGTCGGATAATCGATAAAGCTTCTTCAACAGGTTCTCCACCAAGTGCAGGGGTTGGATGTAAAAGTTGAACAAAGGATAAAATAGATTGATTTAAAGCTACCCTCCCAATAACCGGTGTATAGAGGTGCTGAATATCTTTCATCTTTAAAAGCGTAGGATAGTTTGGCACATAAACGTCGTCACATAGCGAAACAAATGCATTTTGAATTCTTTTCACTACATATTCATGTTCTTTTCTATTTTTTTCATCATTCAACAAAAGGTTACCAAGATGTGCATCTTCTTTATCTGTTTTCCCTCTAGAAATACTTCCAGCTAAACAAGTTGATTTTACTTCTTCCCTATTCTTTACAATTAATCTTTCTGGTGTTGCACCAATAAAACATTGTTCTAATGCTTCTAAGACAAAGATATAACTATTTGTTTGTTGTTCTGTTAAGCGTTCGATGACTGTAGCAGTCTCAATAGCACTAGAGAAGTCTGCTCTAACTGGTCTTGCAAGAACCACTTTCTCCGCTTCCCCTTTTTGAATACGATCAACTACTTCCTCCACCTGAGCGTACCAGTTGCTTGGGTTAACTTCCTCAAAAGTTGTGGAAAAAGATTCGTTTTTAACATGTTCTTCACAGGAGAGTAATTGATTTTCTTGAGCGGTTAGCTTGGATAGTATTTGATCAATATTTTCGAAACCTTGAACGTATAAATTAATGGTTAAAAAGACTTTTTCATCTTCTATAATACTTAACATGAATTGTGGAACGTAAAAAAGTCCATTGGAAAAAGGAGACCAATTGCTGTCAGGCTCTACCTTTTCATCAAACGAAATACCACCGAATAAGGTTGGTCCAAATTCAGGAAGATTGTCGTTCATCACTACCTGTTTAGTTAAGCGCTTCCACTCCTTTTCAATAGAGAAAAGCGCATTTGGCTCTGATGATTGGAAAGTGTGTGCTAATCCTTGTCCAACCATTACTTTTGTATTATCTGCGTTCTTCCAATAAAATCTTTTGCCTAGAAACAATTCTTTCCCATTATGAAAGAATTGGCTAGGTTTTATATAGTCTATCGCAACCGTATGACTAGCTAAAACACCTTCTTCTAGTTTAGCTGCCTTTTGTGCTGCTTCAAGTAACGTTGCTTTTAAATTGGAAAGTTGAACAGCCATCAACTTCATCCCTCCAGGAGCGCTAAATTAGTGTATAAGCGCATTGTCTCACATATTAAATACACAATAATTATTATTATAACGAAATTTCTCCAACAATTCACCCTTGAAATCCTATATCTACCTTTCTTTTAATAATGGTATAATAAAGGTACAGCATAGTTGATAGGAGAATGATGTATGACAGTAGTACAAGCAAAAATTGAAGCCGATAAAGGCTGGCGTATATGGTGGCAATTAACTAGACCTCACACATTAACTGCTGCTTTTGTTCCTGTAAGTTTAGGAACAGCGTTAGCATACTTGGAAGGATCCATAAATTGGTTTGTATTTATCAGTATGTTAGTGGCTTCTATGCTTATTCAAGCTGCCACAAATATGTTTAATGAATACTTTGACTTTAAACGTGGTCTTGATCACGAAGGATCTGTTGGCATAGGTGGTGCCATTGTGCGTAATGGCGTAAAACCAAAAACTGTATTAAACCTTGCATTTTCCTTTTTTGGGATAGCAACCTTACTTGGTCTCTACATTTGTATCCAATCAAGTTGGTGGGTAGCTGTAATTGGCGTTATATGCATGTTAGCGGGTTACTACTATACTGGTGGACCTATCCCTATAGCCTATACTCCATTTGGTGAAATTGTAGCTGGATTTTTCATGGGAACAGTAATAATTGTTTTATCTTTCTTTATCCAAACTGGCAATGTTTCAACAGAGGCTTTTATTATCTCTATTCCAATAGCGATATTAGTGGGAAACATTCTACTTGCTAATAACATTAGAGACTTAGACGGTGACAAGGAAAACGGTCGTAAAACGTTGGCGATTTTAGTAGGTCGAACAAATGCCATCCGTGTGTTAGCAGCTTTCTTTGGCTTAGCTTATGCGAGTTTGATCTTTTTCATCTTATTTAATTCCTTCTCATTATGGGTATTGTTACCACTTGCGAGCATCCCTATTGCTGTAAAGGCAACAAAAGGGTTTATTGGTAAGAGTGTACCCTTGGAAATGTATCCAGCAATGAAGGCGACAGCTCAAACAAATACGATTTTTGGTCTTTTACTAACCATCGCACTTTTACTTCAAGCCTTTTTGTAAGAGTGAATGACAAAAAGAGGTAGCTTCTTAGCTGCCTCTTTTATTTTTCCATGACTAAATATTTACTCCTCTTACATACTATACGTAGGAGGAGATGACCATGCTTACACAGGATCAACAATCATATCTTAAGAATCAATTATTGGAAGAAAAGAAAACAATTGAACAATCTCTTCATAATTTCCATGACGGCCAACACGATTCCTCAATTATAGAAACTACAGGGGAACTATCATTGTATGACAACCATCCTGGAGATGTTGCAACGGAACTTTATGAGCGAGAAAAAGATGCTGCCTTAGAGGAACATGCAGAAGAAGATTATGAAAAAGTGGAACTTGCACTTAAAGCTATGGAAGAAGGCACATATGGAGTGTGTAAAAAATGTAACGAACCAATTCCATACGAACGTCTAGAGATTATTCCGACAACGCTTTATTGTGTACAACATTCTCCAGAACAAGATGTAAATGATTACAGACCAATAGAAGAAAAAATATTAGAAGCTCCGAGAAATGGTTCATTTTCTCATAGTAGAGCAGAAGTAAGAGATACGCAAGATAGCTTTCAAGAAGTCGCACGTTTCGGCACTTCCGAATCTCCTTCTGACCGCATGGGAGACAATGAGTCCTATAGCGACTTGTATAGAGAAGAAGAAGGATTTGTCGAAGAAGTGGACAAATACGGTACTAATCGATTAGATGGTAAAAGAGAAGATAACAATAACTAAAAAAAGGCTGTCTAGTAGGGAAAGAACTCCTCTAGACAGCCTTTTTTATACCCTTACCTCTCTTGTTAATCCCCAGATTTCATTTGCATAAGAATCAATTGTTCGATCAGAAGAAAAGTATCCTGACTCCGCAATATTTACCAGGCATTTTTGCTGCCATTGAAGCGAGTCTTTTTGAAAATCATCTGCTAATCGCTTTTGGGTGTCAACATAGGAAGAAAAATCTCGTAAAACAAAATATTGATCATTATGCGACATCAAAGCATCAACAATCATATCAAATTGCTCTCTCTCGTGACCAAAAAAGTCAGATTGGAGTGCTTCCATCACATTTTTGATTCGACTGTCATGATGATAATAATCAGTAGATACATACCCACCTTCCTGATCGTAACGCATAACCTCTTCTGACGTTAAACCAAAAAGATAAATATTCTCCGGTCCCACTCTTTCAGCAATCTCCACATTAGCCCCATCTAGCGTACCAATGGTTAAGGCACCATTCATCATCAACTTCATGTTACCAGTACCAGAAGCTTCTTTACTAGCAGTGGAGATCTGTTCACTAACATCAGCAGCAGGTATAATTCTTTCTGCTAAACTAACACGGTAATTCTCCATAAACACAATGGAGATCATCTCTCGAATTCTTGGATTCGCTTGTATTTTCCTTTGTAATGAGTGAATAAGTTTAATTACTTTCTTCGCAAAATAATAACCTGGAGAAGCTTTTGCACCAAAGATAAATGTCCTTGGAGTAATCGTTAAACTTTTATTTTCTTCCAACTGTTGATACAAATAAAAAATATGGAAGACATTTAACAATTGTCTTTTATAAGCATGTAATCTTTTAATTTGCACGTCATAAATGGAATCAGGATTGATCAATTGACCTGTTGTTTTGAAATAGAAATTAGAAAGGGAAATTTTGTTGTTCTTTTTTATGTCATATAGTGACTGTAATACCCCAGAATCATTTCTAAAATGATGTAATTTTTCTAAGGCAGATGGTTCTTTAATGAAGTCTTTCCCAATTTTTTCTGTCAGTAACTTGGTTAAGGAAGGATTCGCTTTTAGTAACCATCTACGGTGTGTAATGCCATTTGTTTGATTACAAAACTTTTCTGGTCTCCATTCGTAGAACTCTCGCATTTCTCGATGTTTAAGAATCTCTGTGTGGAGTCGTGCTACTCCGTTCACTCGATAACTTCCATAAATAGCTAAGTGTGCCATTTTAATTTGATTATGCGCAATAATTGCCATTCTTTCAATTCTAGACCAATCTCCTGGATACTTCTCCCAAAGTTCTTGACAAAAACGTTCATTGCATTCCTTCACAATCATATAGATTCTCGGCAATAGCCTCTGAAATAAATCTTCAGGCCATTTTTCTAGGGCTTCAGATAGAGTTGTATGGTTCGTATAGGATAGCGTTGTCTGAGTTATTTGATAAGCTTCTTCCCAAGATAAAGAGTGCTCATCTAATAACAATCTCATTAACTCAGGAACAGCAAGTGACGGGTGTGTATCATTTATCTGGATATGAACATAACGAGGTAGTAATTTTATATCTTTATGTTGTGTTAAAAATTGCTTAATGATGGTTTGTAGACTAGCAGAGACTAGAAAGTATTGTTGCTTTAATCGTAAGATCTTTCCTTCATCATGCGTATCGTCGGGGTATAAAAATTCGGTAATTTGCTCTGTTTCTCTTTTGTATTTTAAAACGTTCCCTGGAATTCGAAGGGTAGTAGGTTCAGCATTCCATAATCTTAATGTATTAATTGTTTCGTTTCCAGCTCCTACAACTGGCATATCGTGAGGAACTGCACTTACGTACTCAGCATCCACATGGCGATAAGTTTCTTTTCCCATCTCCAACTTTACTTCAACAGTTCCCCAAAATGGGACGTTACACGCTAAATCTGACTTTCTCACTTCCCAAACATAGCCCGTTTTCAACCATTGTTCGGGTAATTCGACTTGAAAGCCATCTACAATTCGTTGTTCAAATAAACCGTGTCTATACCTAATTCCCATACCGTGTCCTGGATACGCTAAAGATGCTAAAGAATCTAAGAAGCAAGCTGCTAATCTTCCTAACCCACCATTACCAAGCCCAGCATCATCTTCCATATCATCAATATCTTCTATGTGGATACCTAAGTCTTTTAATCCATCTTCTACGATATCCAAACAACCTAGGTTCATTAAATTCTGCTTTAACAACCTTCCTAATAAAAATTCAATGGAAAGGTAATAAACTTGCTTTTCTTGATTCATACGGTATTGCTCATTTGTTTGAATCCACTGACCACTAATAGACTCTCGGACCATGGTGCCGAGAGTCTGGAATTGATCTTGTTTGGAAGTTTGATCGAAACTTTTTCCGTGCATACGTTCAAGTCTTTCTAAAAATGCTAGTTTAAACTCATCTTTATTAGAAAACATGACTTTCACTCCCTGTTATTAGCTCATGATATAGGTCACGGTATTGTTTCGCTGAATGTGTCCAACTAACATCTGTCTCCATAGCTTGACGAATAATTGGGGAGAAACGCTCTTCATCCTCATAAAAAGAAAATGCACGTCGAATGGTATGCAACATGTCATGAGCGTTATAATTACTAAAACTAAAGCCATTGCCCTGTTTCGTCTTCTCATTGTATGACTGAACTGTATCGTTTAATCCACCTGTTTCTCTTACAATTGGCACCGAACCATATCGCATCGCTATTAATTGCCCTAGTCCACATGGCTCGAACCTGCTAGGCATAAGGAAAAAATCAGATGCAGCGTATAATCTATGAGCCATTTCCTCATGGAAGCCGATCCAAGAACGGACCTTATTTGGATACGCAGTAGTCATGTCCCTACACCATTGTTCATAGTGCCATTCTCCACTACCTAAAAAGATCCATTGTGCTTTTTCATTCACTAACTCGGAAAACACATGTTGTATTAAATCAATCCCTTTTTGTTCAGTTAACCTACTTATCATCACAACTAAGGGAATAGACGGGTTAACAGGTAATCCAAATGTTTCTTGAACAAGTGTCTTTGCAGCTACTTTCCCAGACCAATTATCTGCATGATAGGAAAGGGGAATCGATGGGTCGTCAGCAGGATTATATTCCTTGTCATCGATGCCATTCACGATGCCTATTACATCGTTTGCTCTAAATCGTAACAGTCCTTCTAATTTCTCTCCAGCATATTCATGCATAATTTCATCACGATATGTCGGGCTTACCGTTGTAATTTTATCTGAAGCTACTAAAGCTGCTTTCATAAAACTAATGTTTCCATGAAATTCTAAATAATCTGGATGATAAAATACATCTGGTATTCCCAGCAAATCACTCATCACACTTTGAGGAAAAATCCCTTGATATTTTAAATTATGAATAGTGTAAACCGTCTTCATTTGGCCCATACCAGCGTAATACTGATACTCTGTTCGATATAAGAAAGGAATCATCCCCGTATGCCAATCATGACAGTGCAACACTTCTGGTTTATATGATATCTTTGACAACATATCTAATACCGCTCGATTAAAGAAAGAAAACCTTTCTCCATCATCATCGTAGCCGTATAAACCTTCCCTATTAAAGTACTGTTCATTATCAATAAAGTAGTATGTTACACCATCGTGCACTAACATTTCTACTCCGCAATAAGCATTACGCCATCCTAATGATACTTTGAAGTTGGTAAGAAGTTTCATCTCTTTTGTATATTTTTCATGAATGTCCGCGTACTTTGGCATTACAACGCGTACATCGTGACCAATTTCGTTTAAAGACTTAGGTAGAGAACCAGCAACATCAGCTAGTCCTCCAGACTTAATAAACGGTGCACATTCCCCTACGATAAATAATATGTTCATCTCGCTGGTACCACTCCTTGTGTAGCTCCTTTAGGAATTATAATTAGATCGTCAGGAAGACCCAATAGATTTTCGTTAGTTCCTATTTTTACATCTTTGTCCAAAATAGCATTCTCTACTCTAGCACCCTCTAGTAATTGGCTTTTTTGCATGATTATAGAATCTTTTACTACTACGCCTTTACCAATCTTGACAGCTCTAAAGATAATGGAATTCTCAACAGTACCTTCAATTACACAACCATTTGCAATTAAGGAATTCTTCACAACTGCATTTACTCCATATTGTGTAGGTGGTTCATCTTTTACTTTTGTAAAAATTGGTTGTTTATCAGAAAATAATTGAGGATAAAGAGTAGAAGTTAATAACTCCTTATTTGCTTCATAGTATGTTTGAATGGAATCAATTCGCTTCGCATAATTAGTTGTTTCATATGGACATATATGATAGTCATGACGTAAATCTAATACTACATCTCTCATACATGTATAACCTGTTTCTTGACGGTTCTCTACCAAGTCTATTAATAGAGAAGTCTTTACGATATACATATCTAATGACCGACCATCTTTACGAATTTCCGTCACATCGCAAGCTGACTTTTGATGTTGTCTTAAAATTGGTTGAATGGATAAATTGCAAACGGTAAAACAGTTACTAATAAAAGCGTATGGCTGTTTGCTTCGTTTAAAATAATCTAAATGAAGAGCAAAATGATCAAATGCACCAATCTTGTTATCATCTAATTCTAAACTGGGAGAAGGAAAGAAAAATAAGCCGTCTCTCTTTCTATCTAAATCCCAATTCTTTCCTGACCCTAAATGGTCCATTAGAGAACGATATTGATATTTAGGAAAGATCGCAACACTTCCAATACCTGAGTTGGTCATACTAGATAAAATAAAATCGATAAGACGATAACGGCCTCCAAACGGTAAAGCTGCCAATGAGCGATGAGTTAAAAGCTCTTCTAACGAATTTTCTCCAGTTGTTGCATCTATAACTCCTAATAGTTCACCCTTCATTGTACATCCCCCGCTTCTTGTAAACTTTTATCTTTTTCTTCAATCCACTCTTGTGTAATAAGCAGCACATCATCATCTGTAACTGATGGAATAATCGTCATCATAGGCGGAATGACTACGCCTTCAGCTAATATTGCTCTCTCAATTGTACACCCTTCTCCTACCACAGCATTTGGCATGGCCACTACCTGTTGAAGAGAAGCTCCCTTTTTCACTTGCACCCTATGGAATAGAACTGAATTTTGGATATCTCCTTCTACCATACACCCTTCATTGATAAAAGAGTTCTGTACCGAAGCATCTTCTGATAGTAACTGTGGAGGTTGATTAGGGTTAACTGAATAGATTCTCCAATCATGATCAAATAAATCTAATTCGTTTTCACTGTTCAACAAATCCATATTTGCTTCCCAAAGACTTTTAACTGTTCCAACATCTTTCCAATATCCTTTAAAAGGATATGCATATACTCGTTTCTTTTCATCTAATAGAAGAGGTATAATGTCTTTTCCAAAATCGTGAGAAGAATCTGGATTTCTTTCATCCATCTCTAAGAAATGTTTTAAAGTAGACCAATTAAAGATATAAATCCCCATAGATGCTAGGTTATTTTTAGGTGCAGCTGGTTTTTCCTCAAATTCACTAATTGCATAGTCATCTGTCGTATTCATAATGCCAAAACGACTAGCTTCATCCCAAGGAACTTCAATTACAGAAATAGTTACGTCTGATTGTTTTTCAATGTGATACTCTAACATCTTTTCATAGTCCATCTTATATATGTGATCTCCAGATAGAATCAAAACATAATCAGGGTCATGTTGTTTCATATAATTCATATTTTGATAGATAGCACTAGCTGTACCTGTATACCACTTAACTTCTGACATTTCTGCATAAGGTGGTAGTACAGAAACACCGCCATTTCTTCTATCTAAATCCCAAGCACTTCCGATACCAATGTAGGAATTTAATAATAGGGGTTGATATTGGGTTAATACTCCTACGGTTGTAATACCTGAGTTAATGCAATTACTTAATGGAAAATCAATAATACGGTACTTTCCTCCGAAAGGGACGGCTGGTTTTGCCAGTTGAGCTGTAAGTGCACTAAGTCTACTTCCTTTTCCTCCTGCTAATAACATTGCTATACACTTTCCATTAATCATCATTAAGTCCCCCTTTGAATTTTGGTTTTATTATTATGGCAGAAAACGCAGGTAATTTAATGGTGACACTGCCTTCCTGGCCATGAAACGAATCATTTTCTACTGAAATACTCTGATACTGTTCTTTAATGGAATCTCCACCATATGTAGTCCAATCAGTTGACCAGACCAATTCGTATTCAGATGCTAGCGGAACACCAAAAGTAAATGATTCATATGCTATTTCTCTAAAATTACAAATCACTACCCCAAAATTCTTTTCCTCTTTTCCTCTTCGGATGTAAGATAAGATACTTTGTTCATTATTATGAACATCGATCCATTTAAACCCTGAGGAATGATGATCTTTTTCAAACAAGAAAGAGCATTCTTTATATAAATGCAGCAATTCTTTAAAGTATGTATGGAATTTTTGATGCATTTCAAAATCTAGTAAATTCCAATCTAACTGCTCCATATCTTTCCATTCAGAGAACATCCCTAACTCTGCTCCCATAAACATTAATTTCTTACCTGGGTGTGTAAACATATACGTGTATAGCAATCTAGCTTGTGCAAACTTTTCTTCATAGTCACCTAACATTTTAGAAACGATAGATTTTTTACCATGAACAACTTCATCATGTGATAGGGGTAATAAAAAATTTTCGGAAAATGCATACATCATGGAAAAAGTTAGTAGATGATGAACATCACCCTTTTCATGATGAGGAGTTTCCATAAACTTTAATACATCATTCATCCATCCCATGTTCCATTTGTAGTTAAAGCCGAGCCCCCCGTGTGATACCGGATGGGTTACTCCAGGCCAATCTGATGAATCCTCGGCCATCATTAACGTATGACAATCATATTGGAACACTCTAGAATTTAGTAATTGTAGGAATTCTTGTGCATACTTATTGGCAGATTCTTCGTTGGTGTTAGGCCAATAAATCATATTAGATACAGCATCAATTCTAAATCCATCAACATGGAATTCTTTTAGCCAATAAATAGCATTGGATAATAAAAAGCTCCGTACAGCTCCTTTACCCAGATCAAAATTTGCTGTACCCCAAATCCAATTCTCTCTATCATTCTCTTTTTGGTATTCAAAGACATTGCTACCGTCAAAAGTAGATAATCCATGAGCATCTTTACAAAAATGACCTGGTACCCAGTCCATTATTACTCCAATACCTTCTTTATGGCAGGCATTTATAAAACGCTTAAATGAATCTGGACTTCCAAATCTACTAGATGGAGCGTAGTAACCAGTAGCTTGATAGCCCCACGAACGATCAAAGGGGTGTTCATATACTGGAAGCAGCTCGATATGAGTGAATCCCATTTCTTTTACGTATGGGATTAATGTAGTTATTAGTTCATCAAACTGATACGGTTTTTCTACGTCGTGAATTTTCCAGCTACCTAGGTGTACTTCATAAATAGATAAAGGTTTTTCATAGACAGCAGCTGTTCTTTTTTTCATAAGCCACTCTTCATCTGTCCATTGGAATGGAGTTACACCATAGACGACAGAGGCTGTTTCTGGACGTACCTCAGCGTGTGTAGCAAACGGGTCTGCTTTAAGTAAAACTGCTCCGTCTTTTGTATGAATTTCATACTTATAAACATGAGTAAATAAGTTTCTAGGTACATTACACTGCCAAACCCCGTTTGCTATTTCTTTTGCTTCCCACTCACTTTTCTTCCAATTATTAAATGAGCCTAGAACATAAACTTTCTTTGCTTCAGGGGCGAAAACCCTAAAAGTTGTGCTACCTTCTTTTTTATTCACGTGACTTCCAAAGTATAAATATGCTTCTTCATATGTCCCTTCATGAAATAAATGAATCTCAAGATCGTTCGTCAAAGTTGTTCACCTCTTTTTATTTCTTATACTTTGTATGTTTTTCATTTCTCTTTTTTTGTCTAAATACCTCCTTACATAATTCTTGCAATTTCGACAATTCATCACTAATACATTGAACTAGCAGCTTTTTTCAGATGATGTAAACGATACCACTTTGTAAAATATGTCGAATAAACTATATGTACGTCGAATTTTCATTACATAAAATTTTATTAAAGTTGAATTTCTTGTCATGTTTTTAAAGTTCATAATATGTGGCTATTAAATTCGAATGATAAGACATTAAGTAGTTATGGATATATAGCATTACCGATTAGGAATACCTGATTGCTAATACTGAGAGTTGTTTGATATAGAGGAGACACATCATTGGCCACGTCACGTGACCAATGATGTGTTATTACTGATCACGTAACAAAAAAAGGCTGGTACATAACTTTTCAGTTAGTACCAGCCTTTTGGAAAAATCATAAAAAAAGACTAGCTCATATGAGCTAGTCTTTACTACTTATAGATGACCCGTACGGGATTCGAACCCGTGTTACCGCCGTGAAAGGGCGGTGTCTTAACCGCTTGACCAACGGGCCAGAATTATCTGGCGGAGAAGGAGGGATTTGAACCCTCGCGCCGGTTACCCGACCTACACCCTTAGCAGGGGCGCCTCTTCAGCCACTTGAGTACTTCCCCTTAAAATGGCTCCGCAGGCAGGACTCGAACCTGCGACCGATCGGTTAACAGCCGATAGCTCTACCACTGAGCTACTGCGGAAAAATATGGTGGGCCTAAGTGGACTCGAACCACCGACCTCACGCTTATCAGGCGTGCGCTCTAACCAGCTGAGCTATAGGCCCATTATCTAAAAATTGGAGCGGGTGATGGGAATCGAACCCACGACATCAGCTTGGAAGGCTGAGGTTTTACCATTAAACTACACCCGCAACATATGGGGCGACTGATGGGAATCGAACCCACGAATGTCGGAACCACAATCCGATGCGTTAACCACTTCGCCACAATCGCCATAATTACCAATTAGGTAATGGTGGCTCAGGACGGAATCGAACC
>NZ_CP049742.1:2750000-2802500 GCF_015482585.1 Mangrovibacillus cuniculi
CGAGAAGGTCACACCCGTTCCCATCCCGAACACGGCAGTTAAGCTTCTCAGCGCCAATGGTAGTTGGGGGTTCTCCCCCTGTGAGAGTAGGACGTCGCCAGGCACTTACAAACACCGTATCTAATTAGATATGGTGTTTTTTTGCATGAACAGCAACAATACTCTGTTTTAGAAACGTGATATGGCTTGAACTTAACAGAGTCTCCTTAGATGCTTGCAGATTAAGTTAAAACCACGTATGGTTGTAGTATAAGTGTACAGGTAAGGGGAGTTTATTATTGAGATATCCTATAAGCACATCATTACAGAATCACCACCACAAAAACCCAATATCTTTTCATGTTCCAGGTCATAAATACGGATTAGTAGGTGGAGTCAAGACAGAAAGTAGAGACACCCTACTAAAATATGATGTAACGGAACTTACTGGTTTAGATGATTTTCATTCCCCAACAGATGCTATAAATGAATCCATAAAAAGATTAGAGAAGATATACTCTTCAAAAGGTAGTTACTACTTAGTTAATGGGTCGACTGTGGGAAACCTAGCGATGATTTTAGCTACATGTAGAGCGGGGGATAAGATCATAGTGCCTCGCAATGCTCATAAATCTGTTATCAATGCAGTAGAACTTGCAGATGCACAACCTATTTTTGTTCAACCTGAAAGAGATATAGAAACTGGCACATATGTAGGAATTTCAGTTGAAATGATAAAAGAAGTTAGACGTACTTTTGATGTAAGTGCATGTCTACTAACATACCCATCCTATTACGGACAAATATTTGATATAAAAGCTGTTATAGACTATTGCCACGATCATAATATGGTTGTTTTAGTAGATGAAGCGCACGGGGCGCACTTACTATTGAATGAATTGTTCCCTCCCTCAGCATTAGCGTTAGGTGCGGATATCGTTGTGCAATCCGCTCATAAAACGTTGCCATCCTTAACAATGACATCCTGGCTGCACGTAGGATCTTCTAGAGTAAATATAGTAGAGTTAGAAAGATATTTAAGTATGTTACAATCTAGTAGTCCATCGTATTTGTTCTTACAATCATTAGAAAATGCTATGGAATTTGTATATGACTATACAGAAAAAAAGGAATATGTAGAACACTTCTTTAATGGAAGGAAGATATTTTTAAATAACCTACAGCAAACTACACAACTTACTTTTGTGGAAATGGATGATCCATTAAAGATATATGTGCAGTTAAATGGATACTCAGGTTATGAACTTCAATCCATATTAGAGCAAGTAGGTATCTTTGGTGAATTAGGGGATGCTAAAGGAGTACTTTGGATCCTGCCGTTACAATGGTCGGCAACGTACCTTGAAGAATGTATAGGAAGAGTTAAGTTGTTAAAGCCAAAAAATGAAGAAAATATAATGGAAGAACGTAAAAACATAATAGATTTTCCATCAGTATCCACGATTCCTTACACATATAAGGATTTAAAAAAATTAGAGATTCAAATTTCTCCTATAGATAAAGCTCTAGGGAGTGTTGTTGCAGAACCACTTATCCCATATCCTCCAGGAATTCCGCTGGTACAAAGAGGGGAACGCTTAACAGAAGAGATAGGTGAGGAGATTCAATCACTTATCAAGAGTGGAGTGCATGTACAAGGTATTACTTCTACAAAGCATGTTAAAGTATTTTCTACTATATAAATGAGGTGTTTGTAATTGTTTATAACTATTGAAGGGCCAGAAGGTGCAGGGAAAACTACTGTCGTTCAACAAGTAAAAGAGAAGCTAGAAGCAGAAGGACTAGCGTTTGTTTTTACACGAGAGCCAGGTGGGATTCGAATTGCCGAAAAGATAAGAGAGGTTATATTAGACCCAGAACACAAGGAAATGGATGGTAGAACAGAAGCAATTCTTTATGCTGCAGCACGAAGACAGCATCTTGTTGAAAAAGTCTATCCCGCTTTAAGGGAAGGAAAGACAGTTATATGTGATCGCTTTATTGATAGTTCTTTAGCGTATCAAGGATATGGAAGAGGATTGGGATTGGAAGAAGTACTGACTTTAAATTCTTTTGCAACGGAAGGGAAAATGCCCGATGTAACGATATTCTTTGATATAGAACCAGAAAAAGGGTTAGCTCGTATCCAACAGCATGAAGATCGTGAGTTTAATCGATTAGACCAAGAAAAATTAGAATTTCATAAGAAGGTATATGAAGGATACCAGCAGGTAATAGATAGATTTCCAGACCGGATAATAGTGATTGATGCTGATCGACCTATAGAAGTTGTGGTGAAGGATGTCTATGATGTTATTAAAAGTCGCTCTTATTTGTAATAGGAGTGACTTTTTCATGTGATACATTAACGTCAAAAGGGTATAGTGCGTATATAAGTAAAATAGATATGTTTTAGATAAAATGTTGTACTCTAGATTGCGTATAGCTTAAATAGTCGTGTGATAATCCACCAATGCCTTGTACCTAAAATGGAATAAGACATATACTATGAAGATGATAGGAATTGAATCAGTTTTACAGGGATAAGACATGATATAATAGAAAAAATAGATAAATATATAAAGGAGTGATTCTTGATGAAGATGATCATTGCTATTGTTCAAGATCAGGATGCTAACCGTTTGTCGCAAACGTTAGTGAAAAATAAAATTCAAGCAACCAAATTATCAACTACGGGTGGGTTTTTACGATCTGGAAACACAACATTCATGATTGGAACTGAGGATGAAAAGGTAGATTCCGTACTAGAAATCGTGAAAAATAGCTGTAAGTCTCGTCAGCAACTAGTTGCTCCAGTATCTCCGATGGGAGGAAATGCAGACTCTTACGTACCATATCCAGTTGAGGTAGAAGTAGGTGGAGCAACTGTCTTTGTTTTACCTATTGAACAATTTCATCATTTCTAAGCATTCCAGGAAGGAGAACAGAAATGAAGATCCAACAAGATGTAAGACTTGGTCTAGACAAAGTTAGAACCGATACACAAAGGCAAATCAGTTCTACTCATTCTTTCGGTGCAATTGTCCAACAGCAAAGTCAAAAAATGCAAGTAGAGCAACTACAAAGGCTTTTGGGAGATATTCAAACTGCTGGAACAAGGTTAGCAAGATCTAGAACGTTTAAAGAATTAGCGAGATTCAAAATGCTTGTCAAAAAGTTTGTAAAAGAGACGGTTGAATTTGGTCTTGATGTCAAACAAACAAAAACCTGGAACCAGTACGGGGAAGGCAGACAGTTAAGTACTGTTGAAATGATAGATATTCAATTAATCGAATTAACCGAAGATATATTAAATGAAGAGAAGTCCTCTATTGATCTCTTAAGTAAAATCGGCGAGATAAAAGGATTATTAATAAATTTATACACATAAAGAGTGATAAAATGAAATGGGATATTTTTATACAAAGACAACCGTTAGCAAGCGAAATGTTTATAAAGAGTTATGAAAAAAATAGGTTAGCTCACGCTTATTTATTAGAAGGTGCTAAGGGTACTGGCAAGTTGGAAGCAGCAACGTTACTAATCCAAGGAATACTCTGTTTACAGAATAATAACTTAGAACCATGCTTCACTTGTACAAACTGTGTGAGAATAGAACATGGTAACCACCCTGATGTCCACATTATTTCTCCTGAAGGGCAATCTATTAAAAAAGACCAAATAGTATTCTTACAACAGGAATTCCATAAAGCTGGGGTAGAATCTAATCAAAAATTTTATATTATTGAACATGCAGACCGAATGACCAATAGTGCTGCTAATAGTTTATTGAAATTTTTGGAAGAACCTCATAAAGGTACCATGGCTTTCTTGTTAACAGAGCAATTGCATAGGATATTACCTACTATTCTTTCAAGATGTCAGCATATCCCTTTTCACTTAATTCCTAGTCATTTATTGCTAGATGACTTATTACAGGCAGGAGTTCACTCAAGTTTAGCCCCACTTATCGCGCAGTTAACAAATAATGTAGATAAAGGTGTCGAATTAAGTCAAAATGAGTGGTTTGCACAAGCTAGAAGAATAGTGTTAAAATTGTATGAAGTGTTGAAGAAAGATCCTCTTATTGCAATGGTTTCTTTACAGGAGGATTGGATGGCACACTTTAAGGAAAAAGAGCAATTAGAAGTTGGATTGGACCTTCTTCTTCTTATTTATAAAGATTTATTTTCGGTTCATGTTTTTGGGGAGCATGCAGAGCTTTGCTATCCAGACTTCAGAGATAAATGGACTGCTGATGTTTTACAAATCTCTCTTCAAGCTGTTACGAAAAAACAGGAAGCTGTATTGGAGTCAAAGAAAAATATTGGATCGAATATGAACACTCATCTACTAATGGAACAACTTGTGTTGAATTTGCAGGGGAGTCGACCTTTGTATAAAGTTATTGGAGTTAGATTTAAAAAAGCAGGTAAGATATATTATTTTGATCCAGGTGATCTGGTAATTAGTTTGCATGACTATGTCATTGTAGAAACAGTAAGAGGTATTGAGTACGGTAAAGTAGTAATTGAAGAAAAATGGGTAGATGAACATGACGTTGTTCTGCCGCTTAAGAAAGTAACTAGAATAGCTGATACGAAAGATAAATTATCAGTGGAAGAGAATAAATCGGCTTCTAAAGAAGCCTATGAAATATGTTGTCAAAAAATAGACCAACACGAGCTTGATATGAAATTAGTAGATGTAGAGTATACGTTTGATCGTAACAAAGTGATATTTTATTTTACAGCGGACGGAAGAGTAGACTTTCGAGATTTAGTAAAAGATCTTGCATCCATTTTCCGAACAAGGATTGAGTTACGTCAAATTGGTGTAAGAGATGAAGCAAAAATGCTCGGTGGAATTGGTCCTTGTGGCCGTATGTTATGTTGTTCCACATTTTTAGGAGACTTTGAACCAGTTTCTATTAAGATGGCGAAAGATCAAAACCTTTCATTAAATCCTTCTAAGATCTCAGGACTTTGTGGTAGATTAATGTGCTGTTTGAAGTATGAGAATGATGAGTACGAAGAAGCAAAACAGTTGTTACCCGATATCGGAGAATACGTAACAACACCACAAGGTAAAGGAAAAGTGGTAGGGTTAAATATTTTAGAACGCCTGATGCAAATAGACATTCCTAGTATTGAAAGAGTAGTGGAATACTCACTAGAAGAAATGCAAGGAGCTAAAGCTTCATCTGTACAAGCTACAGAATAATGAGGTGAAAAAAACGTGGATAAAAAAGAATTATTTGACTCTGTATCGCATATGGAGGCACGAATAGGTGAGTTATATCAACAACTTGGTGCCTTAAAAGAACATTTAGGTCAATTTATTGAAGAGAATCATGCGTTACAAATTGAAAACGATCTGCTTCGACGAAGATTAGAAGGTGAAACTACGCCATCTAAAACAAAAAAAGCAACCGATCCAGAAGAAGATACAGCATCAGATGTTGGTGAAGGGTATGATAATTTAGCACGTATTTACCAAGAGGGGTTTCACATTTGTAATCTTCATTTTGGGAGTCCACGTCAGAATGAAGATTGTCTCTTCTGTTTATCGTTTTTAACTAAAAAGTAAGTGGAGATGACATCGTTTACGTGTCATCTCTTTTTTTGTTACGTGATTAGTATCAACTCATCGTTAGCGATATGATGTGGTATGCTCTTAGATGAGTCTCCTTATTATGTTATTATCCTGAATCATTTCATTTTGTCATTCGTGAAAGGAGAAATAAGAAGTGTCCGAGTTAGTATTAAAACCTGGAGAGAGATTAGATCATTTATTAGCAGAAGATCTGCGAATCATCCAGAGTAGAGAAGTTTTTTCATTTTCTTTTGATGCTGTATTATTAGCAAATTTCGCAAGGGTACCAACACATAAAGCAAAAATAGTAGATCTATGCTCTGGTAACGGAGTAATTCCTTTATTACTCTCTTCTAGAACAAAAGTACCTATAACAGGTGTCGAAATACAAGAGCGACTGTATGATATGGCTACAAGAAGTATTGAGTTTAATAACTTAAGTAATCAAATAGAGATGTGTCATTTAGATTTAAAACAAGCACCTGCTTTATTAGGAGTAGAGAAAACAGATATTGTAACCTGTAATCCTCCGTATTTTAATACGTACTCTCAAGACATTATTAATAAAAATGAACATTATGCTATAGCTAGACATGAAATACTCTGTACATTAGAAGATGTCGTTCAGGCAACTAGTCGATTGTTAAAACAAGGTGGCAAAGCCTATTTTGTACATAGACCTAATAGATTAATGGACTTAATTACCTATATGAAGAAGTATCGCATAGAACCAAAGAGAATACAGTTTATATATCCGAGAGAAGGAAAAGATGCTAATACCCTGTTAATTGAAGGGATAAAAGATGGTCAACCTGATGTGAAAATCCTTCCTCCAATAACCGTTTATGAGAAGAATGGAGAGTATTCTGCGTTTATGAGAAGGTTGTTATATGGCGAAGAGTCGTAATCATTTTTTTTATGTATTAGAATGCGAAGATGGTAGTTATTATGCCGGATATGCTGTAGATGTAGAGCGTAGATTTCAAGAACATATTGGTGGGACTGGAGCGAAATATACAAAACAGAGAAAGCCTGTACATGTTATTCATCAAGAGGTTTTCTTCTCCCGATCAGAGGCATGTAAAAAGGAAGCGGCCTTTAAACAATTAACTAGAAAAGAAAAAGAAAAGTATATAGAGACATATAAAGAAAGTTGGGTAGATTAGTGAAATCACAAAAGAGTTTTCAACCTCAAGATGTAGGTACATTATTTATCATACCAACTCCTATCGGTAACTTAGAAGATATGACACCGAGAGCCATAAGGTTATTAAAAGAAGTTACTGTTATTGCTGCAGAAGATACAAGAAATACGAAAAAATTATGCCATGTATTCGAGATACAAACACCTCTAACCAGTTACCATGAACATAATAAAGAGGAAAGTGGCCGTTATTTAGTAGAACGTCTACTAAGAGGAGAAGATGTAGCGTTAGTAAGTGATGCTGGAATGCCTGCAATATCTGATCCAGGATATGAATTAGTACAACAGGCTATTGAAGAGTCTATTTCGGTTGTTCCAATACCAGGAGCTAATGCTGCGTTAACAGCTCTAGTTGGATCCGGCTTGGTACCACAACCATTTACCTTTTATGGATTTTTACCAAGAGGAAAAAAGGATCGTATTTCCGTATTAGAAAAATGGAAAAATCATGAGGCGTCTATAATATTCTATGAAGCTCCGCATCGTTTAAATGAAATGTTGATGGCTATCCATACAGTTTGGGGGAATCGATCAGCTGTACTTTGCAGAGAGTTAACAAAACGATATGAGGAATACATACGAGGTACACTTGAGGAATTAGTAGAGTGGAGTAAAAATGAACAGATCCGTGGGGAGTTCGTAGTAATAGTGGAGGGGAACTCCAATCCAGAAACGATAGAAGAGACACCTTGGTGGGAAGAGCTTACGATTAATGAGCATGTTGACAATATAATGAAGGAAAGCGGCATTACTTCAAAAGAGGCAATAAAAGAAGTAGCCAAACAGCGATCCTTATCTAAACGAGAAGTGTATCAATCGTATCATGTTCATTAGTAAGAAAAAAACGGAGACAAAGGTCTCCGTTTTCCTATTATTTTAAGCTGTCTTGAATTTTTTTGATTAGTTGCTCTGCTCCATCACGGCTAAGGATTAATTTACCGCCAGCAAGCTTAATGTTATCATCGGATACTTCACCAGTAATTTGGCAAGTCATGCTTGGTTTATATTTCTTTAAGATGATTTTCTCATCGTCAACATAGATTTCAAGAGCGTCTTTTTCTGCTATACCTAGTGTGCGGCGAAGTTCGATAGGAATAACCACGCGTCCTAATTCATCAACTTTACGTACAATACCTGTAGATTTCATTTATTTCTCCTCCTGAATAAAGAATATATATTTTTTGTTTCGTCATAATTCGACATTTTTTTCGTTGTTAAGAACATCATACCAGTCGTTCCCAAATACGTCAATCATTATGTATGCTAATTTCGAGATTTTTTTCGTCTGAATAAACGTTGATATATCAACGTTTTGTAGTTATAACTATAAATTACCATATAAATAATTGTTTAAAATATAACTAAAATACATTATTTGTATTGTCGAAAGTAATCGTGCAATTTTCGACATTTGTCGAATGTTTCGACAAAAGTTCCAATACGTTCCTAAATGTTATAAAAATGTAATAAAACCTAATGTTTTGAAAAATAACTGACATATAGTGAGATATATAATAGGAAGTCTCTTGGACATTGCACAAGTATAGAAAGTTAGGTATATTTTGAGGATAGAAGGTCTACATTGAACCAAGATGAACTAGTCCGTATAAATTAAGGAGGTTTTTACATGACAACAAAACCAACATATTATATTACTACACCAATTTATTACCCTAGCGGAAAATTACATATCGGTCATGCTTATACAACTGTTGCTGGTGACGCAATGGCCAGATATAAAAGGCTTCGTGGATATGATGTACGCTATTTAACTGGAGCGGATGAGCATGGTCAAAAGATACAACGTAAAGCCGAAGAATTAGGTATTTCTCCAAAAGTATATGTGGATCAAATGACAGAGGGAACAAAAGCATTATGGTCTAAGCTTCATATATCATACGATGATTACATCCAAACAACAGAAGAAAGACATACAAAAGTAGTTCAAGCGATTTTTCAAAAGCTATTAGATAATGGAGATATTTATTTAGATGAGTATGAAGGTTGGTATTCTGTTCCAGACGAAACGTTTTATACGGAATCTCAATTAGAAGATGTAGAGAAAAATGATAAGGGTGAAGTAATAGGCGGGAAAAGTCCTGATAGCGGCCATCATTGTGAGTTAGTTAGGGAAGAGTCTTACTTTTTCCGTTTAAGCAAGTATGCCGACCGCTTATTAGCACATTATGAAGCAAACCCTGATTTTATTTTACCTGTGTCTAGAAAAAATGAGATGGTGAATAACTTTATTAAGCCAGGTTTAGAAGACTTAGCTGTTTCGCGAACCACATTTGATTGGGGAATTAAGGTTCCTGGTAACGAAAAGCACGTTATCTATGTGTGGATTGATGCTCTTTCTAACTATATCACTGCTCTTGGTTATAATAGTGAAGACACAACTCTATATGATCGTTTTTGGCCAGCCAACGTGCATCTAGTAGGTAAAGAGATTGTTCGTTTCCATACTATTATATGGCCAGCACTGTTAATGGCTTTAGATTTACCATTACCTAAGCAAATTTTCGCACATGGTTGGCTATTAATGAAAGATGGGAAAATGTCTAAATCAAAAGGTAATGTCGTAGATCCAGTTACATTAATAGACCGCTTTGGATTGGATGCTCTTCGTTACTATTTACTTCGTGAAGTACCATTTGGAGCAGACGGTGTATTTACACCGGAAGCATTTGTGGAAAGAATAAATTATGATTTAGCAAATGATCTAGGAAACTTACTTAACAGAACTATTGCTATGATGAACAAATATTTCGAGGGAGAAATTCCTGCATATAAAGGGTCAGAGGGAGAGTTTGATCTATCATTAGTACAAGCCAATCGACAATTACTTACAAAGTATGAACAGGCTATGGAAAATCTAGAGTTCTCCGTTGCGTTAACGGAAATCTGGCAGTTCGTATCTAGAACGAATAAATATATTGATGAAACACAACCTTGGGTACTGGCTAAAGATGAAGAAAATAAAGAACAGTTAGCATCTGTAATGGTCCACTTAGCTGAAGCGCTTCGTCAAACAGCCGTTTTATTACAGCCGTTCTTAGTAGTTACACCAACAGCTATCTTTACTCAGTTGGGACTTCAAAATCCGACGAATCAAAGTTGGGAATCTATTGAAGAGTTTGGGCAGATCCCAGAGGGGACAACTGTTGTAGAAAAAGGAGAGCCTGTATTTCCTCGTTTAGATTCAGAAGAGGAAGTTGCTTTTATTAAAGATAAAATGCAGGGTTCTGCTCCTAAGAAGGAAGAGGAAATAGCAAAAGAAGAAGTAGAAGATGTACCTGAAATTTCGATAGACGATTTTATGAAAATAGAAATGAAGGTTGCTGCTATTACGAAAGCTGAACCTGTAAAAAAAGCAGATAAACTGTTAAAACTGCAACTGGACCTAGGAAATGAACAGCGACAAGTGGTTTCAGGAATAGCAAAATATTACACACCTGAAGAGTTAGTAGGGCAACGTGTCATTTGCGTAACAAATTTGAAGCCAGTTAAACTTCGTGGGGAACTATCTCAAGGAATGGTATTAGCAGGTGAAAAGAACGGAACACTAAAATTAGCAGAAGTGGACCCAGCGTTGGAATTGGGTGCTCGAGTGAAGTAAGAAAAACGTAAGGCGCGCGTTTAGCCGCGGCAGGAAAGTAGGAGGGACCGAGGAGGCAGTACTTCAGCCACCACAGGGCCATTCGACTTTACAGAGCGGTTGCGCACCTGAAGTTAGACATAGAACTAGTAGTAAGGATACTCGGTTAAATACGGGCCACATCACGTGGCCAACACCGAGTTGTTACTAGTCACGTAACAAAAACGTAAGGCGCGCGTTCGGTCTTAGTAACAGTCTTTAAACAAAATAAGCTATATTTTTTAGAGAAAAGGTTGCCGGTTAGGGCAACCTTTTCTCTTGTACGTTTGTAATACAAATCGTTTTTATAGACAAAAATCGTGTTATTTGTTCAAAATAATACATAATAGTAGGGAAGTTATGATGAATGCTGTCAAAAAATGTTCCACGTGAAACATTTGGAAAAGGAGTGTTTATATGTTATTTGATACACATGTTCATTTGAACGCAGAGCAATTTGATGAAGATTTAGAAGAAGTGTTAGGAAGAGCTCGTGAAGTAGGCGTTGACCGTATGGTAGTAGTAGGGTTTGATCGTCCAACAATAGAAAAAGCTTTATATCTAATTGAAACGTATGATGAGTTGTATGCTGCAGTTGGTTGGCACCCAGTTGATGCGATAGATTGCACAGAAGAAGATCTTGCTTGGATTGAATCCTTAGCTAGTCATCCTAAAGTTGTTGCGATAGGAGAAATGGGATTGGATTATCATTGGGATAAGTCTCCTAAAGAACGTCAAAAACAGATTTTTAGAAAACAAATACAACTAGCAAAAAAAGTAAAATTACCTATTATCATACATAATCGGGATGCTACGGCAGATGTTGTGCAAATTCTTAAAGAGGAGAATGCAGCAGAAGTTGGTGGTATCATGCATTGTTACGGGGGAAGTGTCGAAACAGCGATAGAGTGTATTGAAATGAATTTTTATATTTCGTTAGGTGGTCCTGTAACGTTTAAAAACGCAAAGAAACCGAAAGAAGTAGCAGAACAGATTCCATTGGAAAAATTGCTTATTGAAACAGATTGTCCGTATCTTGCACCTCATCCTCATAGAGGGAAGAGAAACGAACCTTCCTATGTATCACTTGTTGCAGAGCAGATTGCAGAGTTAAAGGGAATTACAGTCGAGGAGGTAGCAGAAGTAACAACAAAAAATGCGAAGAAATTATTCGACATAAAATGATAAATAAAATTGTCTAAAATTACGAGAGATTGTCCAATTTTTCTTATTTTCATGAGAGTTCTACATGTCTACTTAAGGACATAGGATAACCATGTCGACAAGTTAGTCTTTCCAGAATGGACTTCCTTATGCATAATAAGGATTACGTTGCTGGAAATAGCAATGGGTTGACAGCCTATAAAGTACTCTATATAATCACTGCAGGAAGAGGAGGTGTTTTTCATGAGTGCAAACACCATGAAAAACCTGTTTTCCAAGTCTTTGAGTAAGAGGATATGGGCAATCGTCTCGTTTAGCGTCCTACTATTTGTAGGTGTTTACGGATTCTTTATTTTTGAAGGAACGAAGAAGACGATTGCAGTAGAACTTGATGGAAAGACAACAGAAATGCAAACAAGAGCTACAACAGTAGAAGAACTACTGGCAGATTTAGATATTGAAGTACACTCAGAAGACTATGTGTTCCCAAGCTTAGATAAACAGTTGAAAAATAACGATACTGTTAAGTGGGAACCAGCAAAACAGGTAACTGTTCAAAACGGTTCTGAAAAACAAACCGTTTGGACGACTGCGGATAATGTCCAGCAGCTATTAAAAGAATTAGAAATTCAGTTGGGAGAACACGATCAAGTGCAACCTAGCTTGGATACTGCTATTGCGAAAAATGTGGAAGTCAAAATTGATAAAGCATTTGCATTAACGCTGGCAGTAGGAGGAGAAAAAGAAGAAGTGTGGTCCACTTCGACTACGGTCGCTGACTTTTTAAAGCATCAAGGAGTTAACCTAGGAGAACTAGACCGAGTTGAGCCAAGTCTTACGGAAGTAATCGAACCAAAAGATGTCGTCAATGTCGTTAGAGTAGAAAAGGTCACCGATGTAGTGGAAGAACCAACTGATTTTGCCGTTGTGACAAAGAAAGATTCAAACCTAACTAAAGGTTCTGAAAAAGTTGTCCAACAAGGTGAAAAGGGCTTAGTGAAGAAAGAATTTGAAGTAATCAAAGAGAACGGTAAAGAAGTATCAAGAACACTTCTGTCTAAAGAGAGTGTGAAAGAGAGTAAAGACAAAATTGTTGCTGTTGGTACAAAGACGTTAACAGCTCAAGCTTCCCGTGGTACGAAGTCTTCTCAACCAGCTTCAGGTTCAGTAAAACGTGAATTTACTGTTTCGTCTACAGCTTATACAGCGCACTGTAACGGTTGTTCAGGTGTTACTGCAACAGGAATAAATTTACGTAATAACCCAGGTATGAAGGTTATTGCTGTAGACCCTAATGTTATTCCATTAGGTACAAAAGTATGGGTAGAAGGATATGGTTATGCTGTTGCTGCAGATACTGGTTCTGCTATTAAGGGCAACAAGATTGATGTATTCTTTGCAGAAAAGTCTCAAGCGTATCGTTGGGGACGAAAGTCTGTTACTATTCGTATACTAGATTAATAGAGTTATATGCAGAGGGTGATTACGCCCTCTGCTTTTCGTATTTAATTACCTTTTCAAAATCCTTACCTAGGGTATAATACTTACATAAATAAAAAGGAGTACACTATGTTTAAAGAAGTGATAGTAGTAGAAGGTAGAGATGATACTACGGCCATAAAGAGAGCGGTAGATGCAGATACAATTGAAACGAATGGTTCAGCAGTTTCTAAGTCTTGTTTAGAGCAAATTAAGCTTGCACAACAAACGAGAGGAGTAATTGTTTTTACTGACCCAGATTATCCTGGTCAAAAAATACGTCAAACCATTACAGAATATGTTCCTGGGTGTAAGCATGCATTCCTACCTAAGTCTGAAGCTATTCCAAAGAAGGGGAAAGGATTAGGAGTAGAACATGCCTCAATAGAAGCCATTAGAACAGCTTTACAAGAAGCGAAAGCGGAGTATACAGATGCAACCTATCAGTCTAAAATTCCGCGAGAATGGATAGTTGAAGCGGGCTTGTTAGGTGGCGATTACGCTAAGAGTCGTAGAGAAAAGCTTGGAGACTTACTTCAAATTGGATATGCGAACGGAAAACAATTAGAGAAAAGATTAGCGAAGTTTCAGATTGAACCGGAGAAATTCATACAAGCAATGCAGCAAATTATACAGGAGGAACAGGATGCAAAATAAAGATATAGCTACACCGATAAGAACAAGAGAGATTTTAGAGAAATATGGATTTTCTTTTAAGAAGAGCTTAGGACAAAACTTCTTAATTGACCCCAATATCCTAAACAACATCGTCTCACATGCTGGTTTGACGAAAAATGATAATGCCATTGAAGTTGGACCAGGTATTGGAGCTTTAACGGAACATCTAGCAAGAGCTAGTAAAAAGGTAATGGCTTTTGAGTTAGATCAACGTCTATTACCTATTTTAGCAGATACACTATCTCCTTATGACAACGTTCGTATCATTCATCAAGATATATTAGAAGCTGACGTAAAAGAAATGATGAAGGAGACATTTGGTGAAGGGGAAGAAGCGATGGTTGTAGCTAATTTACCTTACTATGTAACGACGCCTATTATCTTAAAGATGTTACATGACCACCTTCCAATTAAAGGTCTCGTAGTTATGCTTCAAAAGGAAGTTGCTGAAAGAATTGCCGCGAAACCAGGTACGAAAGAATATGGCTCATTGTCCATCGCTATTCAATATTTTACCAATGCAGAAGTAGTTATGATAGTTCCTAAAACTGTATTCATGCCACAACCGAACGTTGATTCTGCAGTAATCAGGTTGTTAAGAAGAGAAAAACCAGCAGTAGAAGTAGAAAATGAAGCGTTTTTCTTCACTGTCACACGCTCTTCCTTTGCGCAAAGAAGAAAAACTATCCTAAATAATTTAACTAGTCAACTGCCAGAAGGAAAAGCCAAGAAAGAGGAAATAATAGCATCTTTAGAACAAGCAGGTATAGAGCCTACTAGAAGAGGTGAAACACTTTCTTTAGAGGAATTTGGGCGTCTTGCAGATGCATTATTACCACATTTTCATCAAGGATAAAAACAGCAGATCACTTTTATATAAAAGTGATCTGCTGTTTTTTTTGTACATAGTTCAAAAGTATTTTCTTTACATTCGAATTATAGTAACAAGGTAAAGGGGCGGTGCATAGGCTAACAGGGATAAAAGAAGACAAATGAGTTTTATTGGAGTGAACGAAATGGGCATTGATATACATTCAGTAGTAGCTCGAGAGTCATATGGTCGCGATCTGCTTTTTCGAATAATTGACTGGCGCACGGTTCAAGGAGAACGCTATGCAGTGCTATACGGAGAAGATGTACGATTGATAGCTGACGCCCCTATATGGGATCTTGTAGAAATTTCACATAATGATCAGTCACGAATATCAAGTCCGTATCGATCACAACAAGAACAATCCTTTGAATTACTTCAACAAGAAGTTTTTTTGTTACAACAACAAAGAGAGTATGAAGCTACTGGAGGCTATCAAGAATCCTCTCAAAACATATTTCACGTGCCAGGAAAAGTATTGCATCTAGATGGTGATGCATCCTATTTAAGAAAATGTCAGGACCTCTATGAAAGAATTGGAGTTCCTGTTATAGGTATTCATTGTAGTGAAACAGAAATGCCTCATCGAGTACAGGGGCTACTTGAACAATATCGACCAGATATACTGGTCATTACAGGGCATGATGCTTACTCAAAGACAAAGGGGAAAAAATCAGATATTAATGCATACAGACATTCAAAATATTTTGTGGAAACAGTCAGAAATGCAAGAGATAAAGTTCCTCACTTAGATCAGCTCGTCATTTTTGCTGGTGCCTGTCAATCTCACTTTGAATCCATCATCCATGCTGGTGCAAATTTTGCTAGCTCTCCCCAACGTGTGAATATCCATGCACTTGATCCTGTGTATATAGTTGCAAAGATTAGTTTTACACCATTTAGACAACGAGTGAATTTGTGGGAGATACTTCGCAATACATTAACAGGAGAAAAAGGACTAGGTGGTATAGAGACGTTGGGTGTTTTACGAACAGGGATGCCATATCCACCTATGGAAGAATAATAATGACTTTCGCATCTTCAGTGCGAGAGTTTTTCTTCGTTTGATAATCAGGCTACTATTCATATCGAAAGCCAATAATATCAAGGGATTTATATCATTTAGAAGTTCTTTACATATTTAACAACAAAGACGGGAAGACTTAGATTGTTGAAAATTGGAACGTTTTAGCGAAATAAAAGAATTGACACTAACCCTGTTTGATTGCTAAAATAATAAATTTTTGACTTTTATTTTATATTGTGATAAAATCTACATAGTGAGGTGGAGCGCATTGCCAAAAACATTAGCCGATATTAAGAGTGCACTCGATTCGAATCTTGGAAAACGACTTATGCTACGTGCAAATGGTGGCCGTAGAAAAACAGTGGAACGTGCAGGAGTTTTAGCAGAAACTTATCCGTCCGTTTTTGTTATTGAGTTAGATCAAGATGAGAATGCTTTTGAACGCGTATCATACAGCTATGCAGACGTCTTAACAGAAACCGTCGAATTGACTTTCATCGAGGAAACAACAACAGGATTAGTGTGATGGCAGTGGACAATATGTTTACTGCTTTTTATTTTGCCTAAAAATTGGTCGGATAAAACGTTTAATAGATAGGAACCGTATTACTTAGAAGGGGACTAGGGGGAGATCGTAATGGGAAGACGAAGAGGGATTATGTCCGAACGTACGAAAGTCGAACTAGCAAAAGAACTGGGCTTCTATGATGTGGTGGAACAATCTGGGTGGGGTGGCATCAAATCAAGAGATGCCGGTAACATGGTGAAATTAGCTGTGAGACACGCCGAAGAACAGTTAGCACAGAGAACACAAAAATAAAAGACCATTAAATACACCCCTTCTTAAAAGGGCCTACCAAAGTAGCGTATGCTTTTGGTGGGCTCTTTTCATTACACGACCTACTTTAAGACAACATTCCTTTAAACATAAACCTCATTCCCTTTATCCCCTAAACTCTCATCAAGTTTATCTAAAAGTAAATATAAATGATGCCGCAATTCTAGTAATTTTTTTAGACTATTGCTGTTCTTTTGGAACTTTGTGATAGAATAATACCAACTATGTAAAGTAACGAAGTAGGTGTTGTAGAATGAAACTAATGGTAAAGGCTCCAGCTAAGATTAATTTAGCGTTAGATGTACTTCATAAACGACCTGATGGCTTTCATGAAGTGGAAATGATTATGACGACAATTGACTTAGCAGATCGTATAGAATTGACAGAGAGAAAAGATGGAGAGATCCGTATACTTTCTCAGAATCGCTTTGTTCCAGATGATCAACGAAATCTTGCATATCAAGCGGCGAAACTATTGAAAGATGAGTTTAATGTTCGAACAGGTGTAGCGATTGGTATTGATAAAGTTATACCTGTTGCCGCAGGACTAGCAGGTGGTAGTAGTGATGCCGCCGCCACTTTAAGAGGCTTGAACGAACTATGGAACCTTGGGCTATCTCTTGATGAATTAGCTGTCTTAGGAGCGAGAATCGGTTCTGACGTATCTTTTTGTGTATATGGAGGAACTGCTCTTGCTACTGGTAGAGGAGAAATAATACAAGAATTACCCGCACCACCTAATTGCTGGGTAATATTAGCGAAGCCGACAATCGGGGTATCGACAGCAGATGTATATCGAAATCTACGTCTTGATGGAATTAAGCATCCAAATATTCAAGCAATGGTTAATTCGATTAAAGAGCAGTCATATGAGAATGTTTGTGCAAATATGGGTAACGTTCTGGAAACAGTAACTTTACCAATGCACCCAGAGGTTCAACAGATTAAAGAACAAATGATTCGTTTTGGAGCAGATGCTGTTCTGATGAGTGGAAGTGGTCCAACGGTATTTGGTTTAGTTCAGTATGAATCACGATTGCAACGTGTTTACAATGGATTAAGAGGTTTCTGTGATCAGGTGTTCGCAGTTCGCTTGGTAGGAGAGCGAAACCCAATTGCGTAAAGACGTACGTTAGTGATATAGTACAAGTACAATTTACGGAATATGGGTTAGGAGGCTAGAAATGAAATTTAGAAGAAGTGAACGACTTATTGATATGACGAATTATCTATTAGAGCACCCTCGTCAATTAGTCTCGTTAACGTTTTTCTCTGAACGTTATTTATCTGCAAAATCATCTATTAGTGAAGATTTAGGAATTATCAAAGATACGTTTGAACATCAAGGGATTGGTACGCTAAAAACTTTCCCGGGTGCTGCAGGCGGTGTCTACTATATTCCAAAAGTTAAAGAAGAAGATGCAGAGCGTATCTTAGACGATATTTGTTTACAAATGGCTAATCCGGACCGATTACTCCCGGGTGGATACCTATATATGACCGATTTGTTAGGCCATCCTAATATGGTTCAAAAAGTAGGGAAGTTATTAGCGTCTGCATTCGCTAGTAAAGAAATTGACGTCATCATGACGGTTGCAACAAAAGGGATTCCAATTGCCTACGCAACCGCAGCACAATTAAATGTACCTGTTGTTATTGTTCGTCCAGATAGTAGAGTAACAGAAGGCTCTACTGTTAGTATTAACTACGTTTCTGGATCTTCCAAGAGGATACAAACGATGGTATTGTCTAAACGAAGCCTTCCAGAAGGTGCAAATGTATTAATTGTGGATGATTTCATGAAAGCTGGTGGCACAATTAATGGCATGATTAGTCTGTTACAGGAGTTTAACGCAACACTTTCCGGAATTGGCGTGTTGGTAGAGTCTGAACATGCAGAAGACCGTTTAGTAGACGAGTATGTGTCGCTAGTAAAACTCAAAAATGTGGATGTGAAACAAAAACAAATTGAAGTGGTACGAGGTAATTATTTTTCAAGGAGAGAGGTAGTCACAAATGAAAATAGTGAACTCTAATGAAGCTCCAGCAGCAATAGGTCCTTATTCTCAAGCTGTTATTCATCAAGGACTAGTCTACACTTCTGGACAGATTGCCTTAAAAGCAGATGGAACGTTGTTAAATGGCAATGTTACAGAGCAAACGAAACAAGTATTTGAAAACTTGGAGGCCGTACTTAAAGAAGCAGGCTCAAGTCTTTCTCAAGTAATTAAAGCAACTGTTTTTATTAAATCCATGGATGATTTTCAAAAGATTAATGAAGTGTACGCTAACTACTTCCAAGACCACAAGCCTGCTCGCTCTTGTGTAGAAGTAGCGCGCTTGCCTAAAGATGTGTTAGTCGAAATTGAAGTTATTGCGATAGCTAGTTAAAAAAAACCAAGACAAAACGTGTTCGTTTAGTCTTGGTTTTTTTATTGAGTAACTAGTATTAGATGAGAATACTTAACCATGGGTGACAAAGTGTAGAAGTCGCCATCGCCAAATGAATATATTCATCTTACAACCCCCCTCATGAGTAATGGGTATTTAGTCTATATTTCGACATCCGAAACACCCAAAATACCCGTTTTCAACCCTCAAAAGAGATATTTCGAAAAAAATCCAAAAAAATAATAAAAAATTTACCAATTAAGAAGGAAAAGTGAAAATTCTGTTGAATATTGTTAAGGAGAAGTTAACAACATTTAAGGTGGTGCAGAAAATGGAAGTCACAGATGTGAGATTACGTCGTGTAAACACGGACGGAAGAATGAGAGCGATTGCATCTATTACGTTAGATCACGAGTTTGTTATTCATGATATTCGTGTAATTGATGGTAACAATGGATTATTCGTTGCTATGCCAAGTAAACGTACTCCAGACGGAGAGTTCAGAGATATTGCTCACCCAATTAACTCTGGAACACGTGGGAAAATCCAAGATGCAGTATTAGAAGAGTATCACCGCGTAGGAGATGCGGAAACAGTAGTAGAATTTGAAGAAGCAGGAGCTTCATAAGCACTATTTCATATTATAGTATCATTGCAGCAAGAGCCTACTTCAGGAGTATGGCTCTTTTACTATTTACATGATGTAAATACCAGGCGGTGGCCAAGTGATGTGGCAAGAGCGCGTGGTACATTCCCTCCTATGAACTACAACCGACTAATTTCTTATAAGCATGTAAAGATTTAATGTAAAGGTAAAAAAAGATAGATGTCTACTACACAGTAAATGTATTTAATTTAACGTAAGTATGTTTACGCTTACTTGTCAAAATTTCTTCTTATTTCCCCTTGTCTTTCCCTTATTCCTTTTAATGTTGGTTGAAAAAAGATGTTATTTGAGATATATTCTTTATGGAAAAAAAGGTTACTGGAGGCCCTAAAAATGACAAACCGATACGCTATAATACTAGCGGCAGGCCAAGGAACACGAATGAAGTCTTCTCTATATAAAGTTCTTCACCCTGTTTGTGGTAAACCGATGGTGGAACACGTTGTAGATCAAGTAAAATCTTTAAATATGTCTGAAGTTGTCACAATTGTAGGTCACGGAGCAGAAAAGGTTACTGCTTATTTAGAAGGGAAATCATCTTTTGCTTTGCAAAGTGAACAATTAGGGACAGCTCATGCAGTACAACAAGCTGCAGAGAAGTTAGAAGGAAAGTCAGGAGTTACAATGGTTTTATGTGGTGATACACCGCTAATTACTGCAGCTACTATGCAGGCGTTAATGGATCAACATATCTCTGTTGGCGCGAAAGCAACAGTATTAACAGCTAACCTAGAAGATCCTACTGGATACGGTCGTGTAGTTCGTGATGAATCAGGTCATGTATCAAGAATTGTTGAGCATAAAGATGCGAGCGAACAAGAGCGAGCAATTTCAGAAATTAATACCGGTACGTATTGTTTTGATAATGCAGCACTTTTCGAAGCTCTGAAGCTTGTTAAAAATGACAATGTGCAAGGCGAATACTATTTGCCAGATGTACTTGAAATTTTAAAAGATCAAGGTGAAATCATTTCTGCATACCAAACACCAAACTTCAATGAAACAATTGGTGTGAACGATCGTGTTGCTTTGTCGCAAGCAGAGACATTAATGCGAAAGCGTATTAATGAAGAGCATATGCGAAATGGTATTACAATTATCGATCCTCTTACAACGTACATTGAATCCGATGTAGTTATTGGAAGAGACACTATTGTATTACCAGGGACTTTTATTAAGCAAGGATCTGAGATTGGTGAAAACTGTACAGTAGGTCCTCAGTCAGAAATAGTAGCAAGTAAAATAGGGAATCATACAACAATTAGACAATCTGTGGTTACGGAAAGTGAAGTAGGCGATGATGTTCAAGTTGGACCATTTGCTCATATCCGTCCAAACTCAAAAGTAGAAAACGAAGCAAAAGTAGGGAATTTTGTCGAGTTGAAAAAAGCACAGCTTGGTAAGGGTAGTAAAGTGTCTCACTTAAGTTACATGGGAGATGCAAATATTGGAGATGGTGTAAACATCGGTTGTGGCACTATCACTGTTAATTACGATGGAACGTCAAAATATGTAACGACTATTGAAGATGGTGCATTCGTTGGATGTAATACCAATCTGATTGCTCCAGTAACAGTGGAAAAAGGAGCTTATGTAGCAGCTGGCTCTACGATTACAGAAGATGTTCCAAGTGAATCTTTAGCAATTGCACGTGCACGTCAAGTAAACAAAGAAGGTTATGTCAAAAAGTAACGATTCATATAAAAGGTAATTCTTTATTTGATAAAGTAAAACAAAACCTAGGGGGCAACTATGTCTAATCAATATCTTGATCCAAATCTGAAAGTATTTTCTCTTAATTCTAACCGTCCACTTGCTGAAGAAATTGCAAAGGTTATTGGCGTAGAGCTAGGTAAATGTTCTGTAACAAGATTTAGCGATGGAGAAATCCAAATTAATATTGATGAAAGTATCCGTGGGTGTGATGTTTATATTATTCAATCCACAAGTTCTCCAGTAAACGAGCATTTAATGGAGCTTCTGATTATGATTGATGCGTTGAAACGTGCATCCGCAGCTACTATCAATATCGTAATTCCTTACTATGGTTATGCACGTCAAGACCGTAAAGCGCGTGCTCGTGAGCCAATCACAGCAAAATTAGCAGCAAACCTAATTGAAACTGCTGGAGCTACTCGTGTAATTACGCTAGATTTACATGCTCCTCAAATTCAAGGGTTCTTCGATATTCCTATTGATCACTTAATGGGTGTTCCTATTTTAGCTGATTACTTTGAAGAAAAAGGACTAGAAGATATTGTTATTGTATCTCCTGACCATGGTGGAGTGACGCGTGCGCGTAAAATGGCAGAAAGACTAAAAGCCCCAATTGCTATTATTGATAAGCGTCGTCCAAAACCAAATGTAGCAGAAGTAATGAACATCGTAGGTCACGTCGAAGGAAGAACGGCCATTTTGATTGACGATATCATTGATACAGCAGGAACCATTACTTTAGCTGCTAATGCTTTAATTGAAAATGGAGCAAAAGCAGTATACGCTTGCTGTACGCATCCAGTATTATCTGGTCCTGCAATTGAACGTATCAATAACTCATCAATTGAAGAATTAGTTGTAACCAACTCGATTCTTTTAGCAGAAGAGAAAAAAGGTAATAAAATTGTAGAACGTTCTGTTGCTCCATTAATCGGTGAAGCAATTATCCGCGTTCATGAAGATCAGTCTGTGAGTACGTTATTTATATAAGACACTTGAAAGGAGCGAACCTCATCTTTGGGGTTCGTTTCTTTTTGTTTAAGTAGGTTATAGCCTTTGTAGCCGGAATTTACGATATGCAAAAGAGTTGATTTGTATATAGGTCTGAATATCTATTTTTCGGCATTTTGTTTATTTTATAGCTAATTGGGGAATTTTCTAAGTAGATAACGATTAAAAAGTGATCTGATTAGGAGAGTGGATATTTATGACAACATTACAAGCGGAAACTCGTACAAATTTTAAAAGATCTGATTTACGAAAAATTCGAGAAGCTGGATCATTCCCAGCTGTAGTATATGGAAATAATACTACTAACACTGCAATCGCTGTTAACGAAGCGGAATTTATTAAACTAATAAGAGAAGTGGGACGAAACGGAATTATCTCTCTATCGATTGATGGTAAATCAGTAAATGCAGTATTAACAGACTATCAAACAAACCCATTAAAAGAGGAAATTGTCCATGCGGATTTCTTAGCAGTTAACAAGAACTCTGAGATCCAAGCAGATGTTCGTATTGATTTAATAGGAGAATCAAAAGGGGTGAAGGAAGGTGGAGTCCTTCAACAGCCACTACATGAAGTTTCTGTAACTGCCAAAGCGGGTTCTGTGCCTCAAGTTATTGAAGTAGACGTAACAAACTTAGAGATTGGTGATAGTATTGCGATAAGCGACATTTCTGTGCCAAATGGAGTCACATTGAATATTGATACAGAAACAACAGTAGCATCTATTCTTCCTCCGCAACAAGAAGAGGTCATCGATTCTGGCGAAAAGCAATCCGAAGGGGAAGATGATAGTGTAGCTGATGAAGATGGTGCAAAAGAAGAGTAAGATATAAAATGTAAGTAAGAATAATGAAAAAAAAGACTGTTGAGTTTCTCAACAGTCTTTTTTACAGGATAGATTCTTCGCTTAAACTAGTGTTTGTTCGTTAAAAAAGATACAATGAAGGATAAGTATGTGTTTTAAATGGAGTGAACGAAAAATGAAGTTAATAGTAGGCTTAGGTAACGTAGGAAGTCAGTATGATCGTACAAGGCATAATATTGGTTTTGAAGTAATAGATGAATTAGCAAGAAGATGGAATGCCCCATTACAACAAATGAAGTTTAAAGGTGTATACAGTTCTACTGTAATAAACGGGGAGAAGGTGTACTTTCTTAAACCTTTAACGTACATGAATTTATCGGGTGAGTGTATTAGGCCATTTATGGACTATTTCAATATAGAAACAGAAGACTTGGTCGTCTTATATGATGATCTAGATTTACCAGTTGGTAAGATAAGATTAAGACAAAAAGGTAGTGCCGGTGGACATAATGGAATTAAGTCAACAATTGCACATTTAGGAACACAGGAGTTTAACCGAATACGAATTGGTGTGGACAGACCTAAAAATGGTATGAGCGTACCAAATTATGTATTAGGTAAATTTTCAAAAGAAGAGTGGGCAGAGATGGAGCAGGTAATTAAAACTTGTGCAGATGCATGTGAATCTTGGACAAAACAGGCATTTCTCCAAGTAATGAATGAATATAATTAAGGTAACGTATAGCTCCTAAGTACCGTGTTTATACTAGTTATTAAAGTGTTAGACCGGCTAAGGAGGGACAAGAGGCATGATTCATTACGTATGTAGACATTGTCATGTTCATATGGGTACGTTAGAAGAGAAAGTAGATTCCGTTAAATTAGGTTGGAACACTCTTTCAATAGATGAACGAGAAGAACTTTTAGAATATAAAGAGAATGGGGATATATTTGTAAAAGCGATCTGTGAAGATTGTGAAAAGAGTCTTCAATTATCTCCAGATTTACACACAGTAACTAATATGATTCAATGACCATTTTATAAGCTTTGTGGGGCATGCCTCCAAAGCGTTTTTCTATTTATATTTAACCGAAGGAAAGTGGGGGGCTAGTTTGCAACATCTATATAAAATGTTAGTAAATCATGTCGACGTTCAATCGATTATGGATGGGATAGATGAAGGGTTAAATGAGCAACTCGTTGCTGGTTTATCTGGATCTGCAAGAGCAGCGTTCATTGCCACTACCTATACGGAAAAGAAAAAAAGTATGGTAGTGGTGACACATAATTTATTACAGGCTCAAAAGTTACAAGAAGATCTACTTGGAATGTTCGGGGAAGAGAAAGTATTTTTATATCCTGCTGATGAAGTAATTGCTTCTGAAATTAGTATAGCTAGTCCTGAACTGCGCGCAGAACGTTTAACAACACTCCAGCATTTAGCAACTGGTATTAAAGGTATCTATATTGTTCCCCATGCGGGTATGAGAAGGATATTACCTCCAGTTGAGTTGTGGTCCAAATTATATAGAACAGTAAATGTAGGGCAAGACCTTGATGTATCACAATTCCTTCTTTCTCTTGTAGACATGGGGTATGAAAGAGTTCAACAAGTTGATCAACCGGGTGAATTTAGTGTACGTGGTGGAATTATTGACGTGTATCCTCCTACAGAAGATAATCCTGTTCGTTTAGATTTATTTGATACGGAAGTAGATTCCATAAGAAGTTTTTCATTAGAAGATCAACGCTCTTTACATAAGATTGATCAATTAACAATAGGTCCTGCAACAGAGATGCCAATTACTTCAGCTGAACGTGACCGATTACAAGTAGAATTACAGAAGGCTTTGTCTAAGAGTCTCAAAAAGACAAGTATTCCAGAAGTAAAAGAAGCACTATCCCAATCCGTAACATATGAGATAGAACAATTAAAAGAAGGTCAAACTTCTTCTCAGTTAATGAAGTATGCAGCCCTAGCTTATGAAGGGAAAACTAGTTTACTAGATTACTTCCCTGAGGATAGCATAGTCGTTTTAGACGAACTTAGCCGAATCTATGAGACAGCTGAAAAATTTGAAAAAGAAGAAGCGGAATGGTATACGAGTTTAATGGAGGAAGGTAAGATTCTTCATGACATTCCATTAGCACATAGTCTTGCTTCGTTGTTAGTTGATCATGATTTGACGAGAATATATTTATCATTATTTTTACGAAAAGTAGCGCACACTAGCCCACAAAACATTGTTAATATCTCGTGTAAGCAAATGCAGCACTTCCATGGTCAATCAGAACTCTTAGCGACAGAAATCAAAAGGTGGAAGAAAGCTAAGTATACGGTGTTGTTCTTTGCCCCTGATGAAAGCAGAAAGAAAAAGATAAAAGATTTACTAGATGATATTGAAGTAGACGTTGCTATACAGGGCGGATCTGAATTTCATGAAGGTGTTGTTCAAATACTTCAAGGTCAACTTCAAACAGGATTTGAAATTCCAGCTTTGAAATTAGCCGTTATTACGGAAGAAGAATTGGTATTTAAACGAGCAAAAAAAGCTCCTCGTAGACAAAAAATGTCTAATGCCGAACGAATTAAAAGTTACTCAGAATTAAAAAATGGTGACTACATCGTACACGTAAACCATGGTATTGGTCGTTACTTAGGTATTGAGACGCTAGAGATTAATGGTGTTCATAAAGATTATCTTCATCTACGTTATTCTGGTGATGATAAATTGTATGTACCAGTAGAACAAATTGACTTAGTTCAAAAGTATGTAGGTTCTGAAGGAAAAGAGCCTAAGATCTATAAACTTGGTGGATCTGATTGGAAGCGTGTAAAAAATAAAGTAGAGAAATCTGTTCAAGATATTGCGGATGATCTAATTAAGTTATATGCAGAACGAGAAGCAGCTAGAGGGTACGCATTTTCTCCAGATGGAGAGATGCAAAGAGAATTTGAATCTTCGTTCCCTTATCAGGAGACAGAAGACCAAGAACGTTCCATCCAAGAGATTAAATATGATATGGAACGAGAACGACCAATGGATCGATTACTCTGTGGAGATGTTGGATATGGCAAAACAGAAGTAGCTATAAGAGCCGTTTTTAAAGCGATTGCTGATGGAAAACAAGTAGCATTCTTAGTTCCAACAACCATCCTGGCACAGCAGCATTATGAAACAATGAAAGAGCGTTTTCAAGGTTTCCCTGTAAATGTGGGTGTTTTAAGTCGTTTTAGAACGCGAAAAGAACAACAAGAGACGATGAAAGGTCTTAGTGAAGGTACAGTAGACGTAGTTGTAGGGACCCATCGATTGCTATCAAAAGAGATTAAGTATAAAGATTTAGGATTGTTAATCATAGATGAAGAGCAACGTTTTGGCGTAACGCATAAGGAAAAAATTAAACAATTAAAGACGAATATCGATGTATTAACGTTAACAGCTACCCCAATACCTAGAACGCTTCATATGTCAATGCTTGGAGTTCGTGACTTGTCTGTTATTGAGACGCCTCCGGAAAATCGATTTCCAGTACAGACGTACGTAATGGAATACAACGGTGCAATGGTGAAAGAAGCTATCGAGCGAGAGCTTGCTCGTGATGGGCAAGTTTACTTTTTATATAACCGGGTAGAAGATATAGCAAGGAAAGCAGAAGAAATATCTATGTTAGTACCTGATGCAAGAGTAACGTATGCTCATGGACAAATGACCGAACAAGAACTAGAAGCAGTGATTTTGAGTTTCTTAGAAGGTGAATATGATGTGTTGGTAACAACAACTATTATTGAAACTGGAGTCGATATTCCTAACGTAAATACAATGATTGTTCATCAAGCAGATCGTATGGGTCTATCACAGTTGTATCAATTAAGAGGTCGAGTTGGTAGGTCAAGTCGCGTCGCATATGCGTATTTCACGTATCAAAAAGATAAAGTTTTAAATGAAGTAGCAGAAAAACGATTACAAGCGATTAAGGAATTCACAGAGCTAGGATCTGGATTTAAGATCGCAATGCGTGATTTATCTATACGAGGTGCAGGGAATTTACTTGGCGCACAACAACATGGATTTATTGATTCTGTAGGATTTGACCTATACTCTCAAATGTTACAGGAAGCAATTGAAACAAAGCGTGGCAATGGTGTGAAAGAAGAGGAGAAATCTAATCTAGAACTAGATATCCAAGTAGATGCGTACATCCCAGATACGTATATCTCAGATAGCGCTGCTAAAATTAATATGTATAAGCGTTTTAGAGGCTTAGAAACAATCCAGGACCTTCAAGACTTAAAAGATGAGTTACTAGATCGTTTTGGCGACTATCCACAAGAGGTTGCTGATTTATTCCGTGTATCGGAAATTAGAATTTATGGTCGATTTGCAAAGCTAGAGAAGATTAAGCAAGACCGAGAAGCGATTCATATTTTCATGTCAGAAGAAGGGTCAAAAGAAGTGGATGGTTCTAAAGTCTTTGAGTTAACCAGTAATCTAGGTAGAGATGTAGGGTTAGGAATGGAAGGACAACAAATGAAACTTTCCATCTACTTAAAGAGAAATCAAAAGGAACCGTGGTTTGACCGACTATATCAGCTAGTTAAACTGTTACCTGACACGAAAAAAGAAGTAGAACCAGTTTAAGAAGAAAATACTACCAATAAAAGAAATCATCTGTTGTTATGCATAGAACTTCCCATATAAACAATACTAATGGCAACAAAGGAAATCCTTTTAAAAATCAAGAAATACATCTGGCGAAAGTGAGGCAACAAAGATGAAAGCAACTGGTATTGTAAGACGTATTGATGATTTAGGACGAGTTGTTATACCGAAAGAAATTAGACGTACTCTTCGTATTCGTGAAGGGGACCCTTTAGAGATTTTCGTAGATCGCGAAGGAGAAGTTATCTTAAAGAAATATTCTCCTATTAGCGAATTAAGTGACTTCGCGAAAGAATACGCAGAAGCATTATATGATAGTTTAGGAAGTCCTGTATTAATCTGTGATAGAGATACTGTCATTACAGTAGCAGGTGGTTCTAAGAAAGAACAATTGAATAAGAGTATTAGTACAACGGTAGAAAAGATTATGGAAGAGCGTACATCTGTTTTGCATGATAAGAAAGGAAATGCTTCTTTTGTAGATGGTATAGAGGAAGAAGTAAATTCTTATACAGTAGCGCCTATTGTGGCCAACGGTGATCCAATCGGTTCTGTAATTATCTATTCAAAAGATCGCACTCTTACAGAAGTAGAGCACAAAGCTGTAGAGACAGCAGCAAGTTTCTTAGCTCGTCAAATGGAATCATAAGAAAAAGCCCCCTTTTATGAAGGGGTTTTTTAGTTTCGGAAGAAGAGTTCGTCACAGGTTCATCTGCTTTTTCTCCTCAAATACTTTTTATTTTCCTCCGTGTTATAATTAACCATTGAATACTTAGGAAAGTGAGCACGCACATGCAACAGAAAGCACCATCCCTCATTAAAGGGACTTTATTGCTGACTTTGGCAGCGTTTATCGTAAAAGTATTAAGTGCAAGTTATCGGATCCCATTTCAGAATATGGTGGGAGATGTTGGCTACTACGTTTACCAACAAGTGTATCCATTCTTTGCATTATCCATAGCGTTATACACCTATGGATATCCCGTATTACTCTCTAAATGGATTCATGAAAATAATCACTATCCTGCTAAATTACAGCAACAACGATTAACAGAAGCATTGCTTGCGATGACGTTGTTTAGCTTAAGTTCGTTTTTTATTATCTTTGGTTTTTCTAATCAAATTTCCTATTGGATGGGTGACCTTCAGTTAGCACCAATGATTCAGTTAACAGCCGTTTCTTTTTTATTGATTCCTATTGTATCGCTTTATAGAGGGGTCTACCAATCTCAAGGCGAGATGACACCAACTGCACTCTCTCAAGTAATTGAACAAGGAATTCGTGTAGTCCTTATACTAGTAAGTACCGTTTGGTTAATGGAAAGACAAGCATCTGCCTACGAAATTGGATATGGAGCTTATATTGGTACATTTTTAGGTGGACTAATAGGGCTTGCTTTCTTAGTTTTAACAGGAAAAGGTGTAATGAGAACAATTCTGGAACATGGAATTAGTATACACCCGAGAAGAATGGTTCGGTTTCTTTTACAAGGAGCTGGGATTGCAGTTGGCGCTATGATTTCTGTCTTGCTGCAGTTGATCGATGCACTAACAGTTATACCTTCACTTCTAGATGCAGGTGTTGCTCCTGAAATGGCAAAAGAAGCAAAAGGGATTTATGACCGAGGATGGCCATTATTACAATTTGGATTAATCTTATCTTCATCAATAGCGTTAGCGTTAATTCCTGCTGTTATGATCCTACGTAAAGGCAAGAAAATACAAAAAGCTCAATTCATTGCTTCACAAGCCATTCGGTGGTCTATTTTAGTGAGCCTACCCGCATCTGTCGGTTTAGTGGTAACTGCTACGGATGTAAACATAATGTTATTTAAAGATAGTGCAGGAACAGATACTTTGCGTTGGTTTAGTTGGACTATTTTATTTGCTTCTACTACGATGGTATTGATTGCTCTATATCAAACAATTGCTTCACTCTATAAATCACTTTTGTACGTTGCCGTAGCTCTACTACTGAAAGCTTTATTAAATATCTATCTTATTCCTATTTACGGAATGAATGGAATTGTTTATTCGCAACTTATTAGTTTAGGGTTGTTAGGTATACTTTTCTGGATCAGATGTAGCAACTTTTTAAAGCTTCGACCATTTACAATGAGACAATTTTTAGGATTGTGTTTCTCGATCATTGGCATGGTTGCAGTGATTAGTATGATAGATAATTGGAAAGAACTTTTATTGCTCAATAATCCTCGAATAGGTGCTACTGTTCTTGGTCTCTTTAAAGTATTTGCAGGAGGAGTTACCTATGTTCTCCTATGTTTTATTACACGCACAATTAAATGGCAAGAATGGAAAGAGTTAAGAACATTTTCATAAGGAGGGAATAGCATGAATACTATTTCCATTATTGGTTTAGGAGCTGGCTCATTAGATCAGTTATCTCTACGTTTATATAAAAAATTAACAAGTGCAACTACGTTACGCCTTCGAACCAAAGAGCATCCTATTGTAAGAGAGTTAGAACAAGATGGCGTGACATATGAAAGTTTTGATGATATCTATGAGCGGTTTGATAATTTTTTGGATGTGTATCAAACTATTGCAAAAAATTTAGTAGAAGAATCAAAAAATAAAGAAGTAACCTATGCTGTCCCTGGACATCCAATGGTGGCAGAGATGACGGTTCAATTACTCATCGAAAGTGAAAAAAGAGGAGAATGTAGCTTACGTATTGAAGGTGGGCAAAGCTTTTTAGACGATATGCTGACCGCAGTTAGAGTAGATCCTATTGAAGGATTCGCTTTGTTAGATGGTACCAATATGCAAATGGACTCTATTAATACAGCACAGCATTTATTCATCGCACAAGTGTACGATCAATTTGTCCTTTCAGATGTGAAGTTAACGTTAATGAATTGGTATCCTGATGATCATCTAATCACTGTTATTGAAGGAGCTGGAGGAGAAGAAGAGAACGTTTATACCCGAGCATTGTTTGAAATAGATCATGACATGCTACTGAATAACCTACGTAGTATCTATATTCCTCCTTTAGCAAGTGAAAATGAATTTGTTTATCGACAATTCTCTAAGGCAAAACAAGTGATAGCTGCATTAAGAGGACCGGGTGGTTGTCCATGGGATCAAGAACAAACACATGAATCGTTAAAAAAATATCTAATAGAAGAAAGTTATGAGTTACTTGATGCTATAGATCGAGATGATATAGACGATATAATTTCTGAGCTTGGCGATGTCCTGTTGCAAGTGTTATTACATGCTCAAATTGGCGAAGACGACGGAATGTTCGCTATTGAAGATGTTATAGAGAGTTTAAATGAAAAAATGATAAGACGTCATCCACACGTCTTTGGAGACAAAGAGGCAGAGAGTACGGAGGATGTCATGAAACAATGGCAACAAATTAAAGCAGAGGAAAGAGGAGAAGCTCCACAGAAATTATTAGATGATGTGGAAGCTAACTTTCCAGCATTAATGAAAGCCTATAAGTATCAAAAGAAAGCGAGTAAAGTGGGCTTTGATTGGGATAATGCGGAACTTGCATTTGATAAAGTAAAAGAAGAACTTCTAGAGTTTGAAAATGAATTACAAGCAGGAAATCAACTAAATAGAGAGAAAGAGTTTGGAGATCTTCTTTTTTCTATTGTCAATGTAGGTAGATTATTATCTATCTATCCAGAAGATGCTCTTCGTATGACGAATGAAAAGTTTTATCATAGATTTTCATACGTAGAAGCTAAACTAATGGAAAACAAGAAACAATGGGAAGATGTAGACCTTGCTCAATTAGAGCTTTGGTGGAAAGATGCAAAGAAAGGTGGAGACATACTATGAGACTAGATAAATTCCTAAAAGTATCACGATTAATTAAGCGTAGAACACTAGCGAAAGAAGTTGCAGATCAAGGTCGTATCCTTGTAAACGGTCAAGAAGCAAAAGCTAGTACAAATGTAAAAGTCGGAGATGAGCTAACTGTTCGCTTTGGCCAGCGTTTAATGTCTGTTCAAGTAGAACGATTACAAGAAACCTCTAAGAAAGAGGAAGCGGCAACAATGTATAAAGTGGTAAAAGAAGAGAGATTAAAAGATCCTGTTTTTGAAGAATAAAGGAACTAGGTCTAATCTTGTCCCTCCATTCATATAGTGTACAAGATAGTAGTACCTATATAGGAGGGATTTACTGTGAATCAATACATGGATTCTACTGGTGGGAAAACAGTTGAGCATGACGTTACCATGAGAGGTCGCAAGGTAATTGAGATTACAGGAGTTAAACAGGTTGAGAGCTTTGATAGTGAAGAATTTCTATTGGAAACCGTGATGGGCTTTTTATCGATTAGAGGACAGAACCTACAAATGAAAAATCTGGATGTAGATAAAGGTGTTGTCTCGATAAAAGGGAAAGTCTATGATCTAGTTTATGTGGATGAGCATGGTGGGGATAAAGCTAAGGGTCTATTTAGTAAGTTATTCAAATGAGTATGACGATACCCGTTCAACTTGCCACACTTCTCTCCATGATTGCCATGGGAAGTGTTTTTGGCATTTTGTTAGATACGTATCAGCGATTCATCCAGCGTTCTCGCCGTGCGCGTTGGATAGTATTCCTTCATGATATAATGTTTTGGTTGTTGCAAGCTTTATTAGTTTTCTACGTTCTATTCGTTGTGAACTATGGAGAAATTAGATTATATTTATTTTTAGCTATACTTTGTGGATTTTCTTCCTACCAAGCGTTGTTAAAAAATTGGTATACAGATTTTCTAGAGAGAGTGATTTCCTTAACTATCGCTATAGCGAAATGGGTAAAACGAATGATTTATCTAATGGTCTTTTCTCCAATCAAAGGGCTCATCCTTTTCATTATTAGTATCATTCTACTGCTGGGTAGAACGTTATGGAAATTAGTATTGGTGCTTTTAGGCATCCTGAAATGGGTAATTCTTGTCGCTTTACTGCCAGTTAAGTGGATTTTCCAGTTTTTATGGTTTCTTTTGCCGAAATCACTTAAAAAATTCGTCGTAAACTATTATAATAAAGCTAAAGGATTATGGAGTCGTTATCGCCAATATATGTATAAAGTCTATCTGGCGCTGAAAAATAAATGGAAGAAGTAAGAGAGGAGGGACTGCCTTTGCGTCAATCAAAAAATACAAGTTTAGCAGAAATGAAGAATGAATATATTCAATACCAACAACAAAGGGAACGTGTAAAGAAACTCCAAAAGAAAAAGTTGTTCCGAAGACTAACTGTTTTTGGTGGACTAGCACTGGTTGTTTCATTCTTTCTTGTTTCGATGTTAGTAGAGCGAACATATGCACTTCAGCAAAAACAAGAAGAATTAGCACAGGTTAACGAGGAGCTTAAGCAATTAAAAGATGAACAGAACAGTCTGGAGAATCAAATAGTCAAGTTAAATGACGATGAATATATTGCGAAAGTAGCTAGAAGCACATTCTTCTTTTCTGGCGACGGAGAGATTATATTTTCTCTACCCGAGGATAAAAAAGGTAATAAAGGAACAGAATAATTTTTAAGAAAACGTCAGAAAGGGTGTCCGTCTGTTGACACCCTTTTTTTCAGTTGGATATAATGAGAGTAAGAGTGATTTTTTTCATCATTTAAGGAGGAACAATTTTTTTATGTCAATCGAAGTAGGCAGCAAGTTACAAGGTAAGGTTACAGGTATTACTAATTTCGGTGCGTTCGTTGAGTTAGGCGAAGGTGTAACTGGTTTAGTACACATTAGTGAAGTAGCGGATAACTATGTTAAAGACATTAACGAACACCTAAAAGTTGGTGATCAGGTAGAAGTTAAGGTTATTAATGTAGAGAAAGACGGTAAGATTGGTCTTTCTATTCGTAAAGCAAAAGATAATCCACCACCACAACGTCCAAACTCCAACCACCGTCCTCGTCGTCAAGAAGAACGACGCAAGCCAGTGGAGAACTTTGAACAAAAAATGGCTCGTTTCCTAAAAGATAGCGAAGATCGTTTATCAACACTAAAACGTTCAACGGAATCTAAACGTGGTGGAAGAGGAGCAAAACGCGGGTAACTTGCTGTCTAATGAATATAGATTTGCTCATAAGGCGCAGGATATAAGCTAATTACACTAGCTAAAAAAGCTTAAGAAACAAATGTTTCTTAAGCTTTTTTTTGCATTTTATGAAAGATATATGTGTACACAAAAAAACTTTCGCTAATTAGCGAAAGTTTTTTTGTGAAATATAATGACCCGTACGGGATTCGAACCCGTGTTACCGCCGTGAAAGGGCGGTGTCTTAACCGCTTGACCAACGGGCCTAAACATATATGGTAGCGGCGGAGGGGATCGAACCCCCGACCTTACGGGTATGAACCGTACGCTCTAGCCAGCTGAGCTACACCGCCATAAATGCTTAAAAGCACATTTTCTATAATACATAGGACGAGTTGTAAAGTCAATGTCTTTTTTAAATAAATTTATACATCATAGTTTCTAATACACTTAAATCGGATGAAATATAAAAAATGAAATTAACGACGGCATTAGCGGAGTGACGACATCAATCCTTAGGGAAACGACAACAATTACCTTTACAAGTAGAGAATACTGTCACATTGCATCCATCTATTAGGTAATAAGTCGAACTCTTTTTGGTATATATAGGGACAAACCGACAAAGTTTTGGAAATAGCCTATATATAATGAAAAACATCGAATATAAATGAGGTGGAGAACTGTGGGAAACTTTTTTCAACCAATTCCAGAAAATGAGGAACTTCAGTCGACGTCCAGCCTAAGGTCATCTTTTCTTCCTAAGACTTGGTTTGCATCCATTCAAAAGTCCTTTGAGTCTGTGTTATTAGAACGTGGAGTATTGTTTACGTTAATTGGACTGTGTGTAAGTCAGTCAACTATGATGCAAGAGATGAATCCTTTTGCATTTGCTTTCTTTGCGGCAGTCTATATGTCTAGATGGGACAGGGCACCGCATGTCTTGATTGGTTTTGCAATCGGAGTGTTGTTAGGTAATTGGGTAGAAACTAGTATCCTATTATTAACAAGTACATTATTTATGGTCGTCGGAAGGCACATGTTAAGGGGAGCTCATGAAGTTTGGATTGGTGTAACGGCTGCATTACTTTGGTTTGTTATGCATGGTGCAATGCTTGGGGTTCAAACGCTTTTTGGAGAAACAACCATGGAGCCATACTTTATTTTAACAATGGAATCTGCTTTAGTAGGAGTACTAATTCCAATGTTTATGACGATTATACCGATTCTGGCTCTTAATAAGAGAATTAAGGAAATGGGCACAGATGAAGTTATATCTGTTATTTTATTATTCGGAGCTGTTCTGGCAGGATGTGTACAGTGGTCAACAGAGATGTTTTCTGTAGAGCACACGTTAGCTCGTTATATGGTAGTACTGTTTGCTTTAGCAGCTGGTCCTGCCTTAGGTTCAACGGCTGGTGTTGTAACGTTAATGGCTATCAGCTTGTCAACGGAAACTAGTGTAACTGGGTTAGGAATCTTAGCGTTTACAGGATTATTAGCTGGCATGCTTAGAAAACTAAAGAGAATTGGGATGGCACTAGGTATGTTTGTTCCGACGTTATTCTTTTGTTTATACACGCCGAACGGAGAAACCATCTACATTTCCATGGAGTTTCTGCAGACTGGAATTGCCTTTTTATTATTAATTTTAACACCGCATTCCTGGTTAACAACTTTATCAAGAAAAATTCCAGGGACTTATGAATATGATCATGAACAAAGAGAATATGTCAAGAAAGTAAGAGATACGTCAGTACAGAAGATAGCACAGTTTGCTTCCGTATTTCGTCTATTGTCAAATAGTTTTCGTCAAGACTATGGTACGTATGAACAAATTAAAGCGGAAATGGTACAAGATCGTAAGAAGTTTGCTCGTTTTCTAGTAGAACGTTCGTGTATAAATTGTTCACAAGGAAAGGCATGTAGAGACCCTCATGCGCAATCAACGTCCATGATAGTAGAGAAAATTATTTTAGAAATGGAACGAAACGGGGGGAGTGTGAAACGATCCCTACTAAACGAATTAACTAATCAATGTAGGAAAAACGAAACCTTGCTACAGTTGCTTTATAAAGAATACCCCGAGTATGAAGCGCAGAGAACACTGAAACAACACATATATGAAAGTAGAGAGATGGTAGCTGTTCAATTAAAAGGTATGGCTAAGATAATTAAAAGTTTTTCTAGTGAGCTACAGAAAGAGGAAGAACAGTACCATGAACAAGAAGATCGCATTTTAAATTTGTTACACAGAAAAAGAATAGTTGCAGAAAGAGTAGAAATCTATCAATACAAGAAAGGGAATATGGATATTGATATTTTCATACCGTTAAAGATTTATAACGAAGAAGTTCATGAAGCAATTGGACCAATTCTAAGTGGTATTACGGAGGATCCTTTAGTATTAGAGCGTTATGAGAAGATGTCGATAGATTCCTTAGTTAGAATGACGTTTAGATCAGATAAAAAGTTTGAAGTAGAAAGTGGAATGGTGTATGTAGCAAAAGATGGTCAATTTGTTTGTGGAGATTCCTCTGCGACTTTCGATATTGGACAAGGAAAAGTTGCTTTAGCTCTATCGGATGGAATGGGAGCTGGAATACCAGCTTCTAAAGACAGTCAAACAGCCATTAGGTTACTAGAAGAATTATTAAGGGCTGGGATTAAAGAAGAAGTAGCAATCCAGAGTATCAATTCCATACTAGCCCTACGTTCTAAGGAAGACTCTTTTTCTACATTAGATTTAACGATTATTGATCTTGTGGATGCGAAAGCAAACTTTATGAAAATGGGGTGTGCTCCAACCTTTATTATCCGCGGACAACAAATTCAAAAGATAAATGTTAGTTCAATTCCTATGGGTATTTTAAACGAGTTTGAAGTGGACTCTATGCCAATGCAATTAAGAGCTGGTGACATTGTCGTCATGATGAGTGATGGTGTTTACGAAGGAGCTCCAGGAATTGAAAATTATGATGTATGGATGAAACGATTATTGAAAGAGAGAGCAGACCTTTCTCCTCAAGAAATTGCAGAGTCGCTAATTGAAGAAGTAATGAAATGTAATAGTCAAGTGGCGCATGATGATATGCTAGTAGTTGCCGCTGCAATACAACATAGAACACCAGAGTGGGCGAGTGTCAGATCGACGGCTTAACAGAATGATATATTAAGATTTTTTATATAATTAGTAGTTTAAAATAAGTGAAACCTGTCCATCATGGTACTAACACATGATTGGAGGGGAAGCGAATGACTATTAAGCAAATTCTTTTAATTACAGATGGTTGCTCGAATCAAGGTGAAGATCCTATCGCCATGTCAGCATTAGCACAAGAACAAGGGATAACGGTGAATGTCATCGGAATAATGGAGAAAGATGTTATCGATCAAACTAGCATGAGTGAAATAGAGCAAATTGCCATGTCTGGAGGTGGAGTAAGTCAAGTTGTTTATGCAGAAGCGTTATCTCAAACCGTTCAAATGGTAACGAGAAAAGCAATGACACAAACTCTACAAGGAGTGGTAAATAAGCAACTCAAACAGATTTTAGGCAATCATTCGTCTATGGAAGAGCTACCACCCGATAAGCGCGGGGAAGTACTAGAAGTTGTAGATGAACTAGGTGAAACGACACCACTTGATGTGTTGATTCTTGTCGATATGTCTGCATCCATGACACACAAGCTAGAAACAGTAAAAGAGGCTTTATTGGACCTGTCACTAAGCTTAAATGCAAGAATGGGAGATAATCAATTTAGTGTATTTGTATTTCCCGGGAAAAAGAAAGATGTCGAAAATTTGCTGGATTGGACACCAAAGCTCGAATCTTTGTCGAGTATCTTTCCGAAATTAGCTACAGGAGGAATGACTCCAACAGGTCCGGCGTTAAGAACAGCAATAACGCACTTCAAGAAGAAAAAATCTCTTAAAGGTTTCTTGGGTAGAAACGATGAATCCTACTTGGAAGAAACCATTTAATATCGCTGTTGGAACAACCATAGTTGGAAAATGGAGTGGGAAATCATACACAATAGTAAAAGAACTGGGTTATGGTGCAAATGGGATTGTGTATTTAGCTACTACCGCTAATGGTGAAGTAGCCCTAAAGATGAGTGATGAAACCCTATCTGTTACATCAGAGGTAAACGTATTAAAAGCGTTCTCTAAGGTCCAGGGGTCTCCCCTTGGACCTTCTTTATTAGAAGTGGATGATTGGGTAACTACGAGGAAGACAATGCCTTTTTATACAATGGAATATGTAAAAGGACCAGATTACTTGTCATTTATTCAGCAAAAAGGGAATTCGTGGATTCCTGTGTTGATAGTCCAGTTACTCCAAGATCTACATCGACTTCATGAAGAAGGTTGGGTGTTTGGAGATCTTAAACCGGAAAATTTATTGGTAACAGGACCTCCGTATCGAATAAGGTGTATCGATGTAGGTGGTACCACCTTGCAGGGTAGAGCGATTAAAGAGTTTACAGAGTTCTTTGATAGAGGGTATTGGGGAATGGGTTCCAGAAAAGCAGACCGAGCGTATGATTTATTCGCTGTGGCAATGATTATGATTAATTCTTACTATCCAAAACGTTTAACAAAGGTGCCGAATCAAAACGGAGTAGACGTTCTGTACCGAGCTATTCGAAAACAACCAGAATTACTACCATATGAGCCAATCTTAATCAAAGCACTAAAAGGCGACTATCAATCTGCAATAGAAATGAGAAGTGCACTTTTACATTTACCTGCAAAGACACAACAAGTTCAAAAACAAAGAACTAACAAGCCTAAACCAAAGCAACAGTTGACCAAATCTAAAACTGCTTCTCAAAGTACCCATTTTTTTGAAACAGTTTCGTTAGTTTTCCTAGTCTCCATGGTATACATCTTATACATTTGTTTTGAATTACTCCAATAAATAACTCATGATATAGTTAGAAGGAAGTTTATTATTGAAGGAGTACCGTGATGAGTTTGCTTTGGCATCAAATAAATAAAACGAATAAAGAATATAACTTATTCTCTTCAGAAGATTCCATTTTACTAGCTGTCTCTGGGGGCATCGATTCTATGGTGCTCCTACATTTCTTTTATCAACATCGTACTCAGTTTGGTGTTACTCTTTCTGTAGCTCATGTTAATCATCAACTACGCGATGTGGAAGCAGAAAAAGACTATTTATTAGTTGAAAAGGTATGTAGAGAATACGATATTCCTTTTTATGGAACATCTATTCCAGTAGGACAATTGAAACTAGAAGAACCAGGGTCCACACAAATGGTCGCTAGAAAGTACCGATATGAATTTCTTTATCAAACAATGAAGAAGACTAATTGTAATGTGTTAATGACAGCTCATCATGCGGATGATCAGCTAGAAACGCTTTTACAAAAGATAACAAGAGGGGTAACTAATTTAGCGGATGCCGGTATTCCAGTGAAACGCTCTTTTCATGAATATCTCCTAGTGAGGCCGTTAATAAATGTACGGAAGGATGAAATTAAGGACTATGCTTCTTTGCGCGGGGTGAGTTATCGTGAAGATTCCTCTAATGAGAGTACCGATTATCAGCGCAACAAGTACAGGCATTTAGTAACACCTGTTTTAAAAGAAGAGAATCCTCAAATACATACAGTTGTTCAACGGTTATTGAATGAAGCGGTGGAAGATGAAGAGTATCTTCAAAAAGAAGCGAAGAGATCATTGGAAGTCATGACCCGAAGAAGTGCAGATCAAATAGTTCTTGACAATTCCTTATTCTATCAGTTGGCTATGCCTTTACAAAGAAGGGTGATTCAACTAATATTAAACTATCTTTACATAGATCAACCTTTTGTCATGCATTCTAAGCATGTAGCAAATATTTTACAGTTAATTCACAAACCACATCCGTCTGGAGAAATACATCTCCCGGAGAATTGGTCAGCTCGAAAAGAAACGAACAATACGAGATTTAAAAGAAGAGGTATCAGAATGAATTCTTCTGACTCTCAGTTGCAATCGCTACCTTTCGACCAAGTGGTAAAGTGGAATAATGATCGCTCTTTTCTACTCACGAACACGTCACCTACAAGTATCCCTGTACCATTTCATTCATTCATAAAAATTTATTTATCACATGAAGACAAGCTATATATACGTTCAAGGCGACCAGGAGATCGATTACAAGTGAAAGGTCTTACAGGTCATAAGAAGGTAAAGAGCTTAATGATAGATAAAAAAATACCTCAACATAAGAGAGATGAATGGCCATTGTTGGTTACACAGGATGACACAGTTTTATGGGTGCCGGGGATCCAACACGGGTTGCAGGAAGAGAGAGCATCTTTATCAGAAAGTGTTGCATATGTATATGAATTAAAGGAATAGTATAGGGGGCTTCATTGTTATGAAACAAGATATTCAAGAGATTTTAATCACGGAAGAAGAGCTTCAAACGACAATTCGTGAACTAGGAGCTACATTAACGGAGGATTACCAAGATAAAAATCCGTTAGCAATCGGTGTATTAAAAGGTGCTATGCCTTTTATGGGTGATTTATTGAAACGCATTGATACATACTTAGAAATGGATTTTATGGATGTTTCAAGTTATGGTAATAATACAGTATCTTCAGGTGAAGTGAAGATTCTAAAGGACTTAGACACTAAGGTAGAAGGTCGTCACGTTTTAATTATTGAAGATATTATTGATAGTGGGTTAACGCTTAGTTATTTAGTAGAGCTATTTAAATATCGTAAAGCAGCTTCTATTAAAATTGTCACACTTCTAGATAAACCGACTGGACGTAAAGCGAGTATCTCAGCAGATTATGTTGGGTTTAAAGTTCCAGATGCATTTGTTGTAGGGTATGGATTAGACTATGCAGAGCGTTACCGTAACCTTCCGTATATCGGAGTATTAAAACCAGAGGTATATAACACAGCTGAGTAAGCATAATCTAACGTACAGACTTTATTTGATAAGAAAAATGAACGACAAACCGGGCACCATAGAGCGTGTGTATCGTTTGTCATACATACTTTTACTATGGTAGTATCGAATGTAGTTTGTTTTACCCGTGGGAGGAGGTAAGAGATGAATCGTATTTTGAGAAATACCATATTCTATTTACTAATATTTCTCGTTATCATTGGAATTGTAAGTTACTTTAGTGGTACTAATGAGCCAGCGAAAGATCTTACGTATAGTGAGTTTGTCACAAAATTAGAACAAGGTGAAGTAGAGGAGTTCTCTATGCAACCTTCTGGTGGCGTCTATGAAGTTGTTGGAACTTTAGTTGGTGCACAAGAAGGTGAAGAGTTCCGTACTTATGTTTTAAATAGCCCGTCCACGTTAGAAAAAGTGGAACAAGCAGCGGGTGCTTCCGATTTAACTGTAGAAGAAGCAGAACAAACAAGTGGTTGGGTTACTTTCTTTACTGGAATCATTCCATTTGTCATTATCTTCATTTTATTCTTCTTCCTACTTAACCAAGCTCAAGGTGGCGGTAGCCGTGTAATGAACTTCGGTAAAAGTAAAGCGAAGTTGTATAGTGAAGAGAAGAAAAAAGTACGCTTTAAAGATGTTGCTGGTGCTGATGAAGAAAAGGCAGAACTAGTTGAAGTGGTAGAATTCCTTAAAGATCCTCGTAAGTTCGGGGAACTTGGTGCACGAATTCCTAAAGGTGTTCTATTAGTAGGACCTCCGGGGACTGGTAAAACATTACTTGCTCGTGCTGTAGCTGGAGAAGCAGGTGTTCCTTTCTTCTCTATAAGTGGTTCGGACTTCGTAGAGATGTTTGTCGGTGTCGGTGCCTCTCGTGTTCGTGATTTATTTGAAAATGCGAAGAAAAATGCTCCGTGTATTATCTTCATTGATGAAATTGACGCAGTAGGTCGTCAGCGTGGAGCTGGTTTAGGTGGAGGTCACGATGAGCGTGAACAAACACTTAACCAATTGCTAGTTGAGATGGATGGTTTTGGAGCGAATGAAGGTATTATTATCATTGCAGCAACAAACCGACCAGACATTCTTGATCCAGCTTTATTACGTCCAGGTCGTTTTGACCGTCAAATTACAGTTGACCGTCCTGATGTAAAAGGTCGTGAAGCGGTGCTACGTGTACATGCACGTAATAAACCATTAGATGAAACAGTAGACTTAAAAACAATTGCTATGCGTACTCCAGGCTTCTCTGGTGCAGATTTAGAAAACTTACTGAACGAAGCCGCATTAGTTGCAGCTCGTCAAGATAAGAAAAAAGTAGATATGGCAGATATCGATGAAGCTACAGATCGTGTAATTGCTGGTCCAGCTAAAAAGAGTCGTGTTGTATCTCAAAAAGAACGTAATATTGTTGCATGGCATGAAGCTGGTCACGTAATCATTGGTCTTGTGCTTGATGAAGCGGATATGGTACATAAAGTTACCATCGTTCCACGTGGGCAAGCAGGTGGGTATGCAGTAATGCTACCAAAAGAGGATCGTTACTTTATGACGAAGCCTGAATTGTTAGACAAGATCACTGGTTTACTTGGTGGACGTGTAGCAGAAGAGATTGCTTTTAATGAAGTATCAACTGGTGCACATAATGACTTCCAGCGTGCAACTAGTATCGCTCGCCGAATGGTAACAGAATACGGTATGAGTGATAAACTTGGTCCTCTTCAATTTGGTCAATCACAAGGTGGTCAAGTCTTCTTAGGTAGAGACTTTAATTCTGAGCAAAACTACTCTGAAGCTATCGCCTATGAAATCGATAAAGAGATTCAACAATTTATCAAAGATAGCTATGAGCGTGCTCGTAAAATTCTTACAGAAAATCGTGAGAAACTGGATCTTGTCGCTAAAACACTTTTAGAAGTGGAAACGTTAGATGCAATGCAAATTCGTTTCTTATATGACAAAGGTCGTCTTCCTACTCAAGAAGAAATTATTGAGCGTGCCAATGAAAATAATAAACAAGCTGATGACGTGAAGGTAAATATCCAGTCTAAAAAAGAAGAATTAGGTGATCGTGTTGACGAAAGCCCTACAGCTTCTGATCTTCCGAAAGAAGAAGATACGACAGATACAAAACGTCCAGAGTAATAACCAAAAGCTATCCGAAGCGGATTTTATCTTCTTCGGATAGCTTTTTTGTTATATAACTAGTAACGACGTACCCCTCATGTATTGTATGTAGGCAACTAAAGCGCATAAGAGGCATGTTTTATGGTATGATTGCTTAAGATTTGTCACTTAGTTCGGAGGGTGAAGGGTATGATTTTTGTATTAGATGTTGGTAACACAAATATCGTTTTTGGTGTGTACGAAGGGGAAAAATTAATGTATCACTGGCGAGCAGAAACGGACCGTCATAAATCTGAAGATGAGTTTGGTATGTTTGTGAAAAGTTTGTTTGATACGGTCGGACTACGGTTTGACCAAATGGAAGGTGTGATTATCTCTTCTGTTGTTCCGCCTATTATGTATGCATTAGAAAAAATGTGTGAAAAATACTTTAAGATAAAGCCCCTTGTTGTGGGACCAGGAATAAAAACCGGTTTAAATATAAAATACGATAATCCAAAAGAAGTTGGTGCAGATCGTATCGTAAATGCAGTAGCGGCCATTAAAGAATATGGAAGCCCATTGATTATCGTGGACTTTGGTACAGCAACAACATATTGTTATATCAATGAACAACAACAATATATGGGTGGTGCGATTGCTCCGGGAATCGGAATTTCTACAGAGGCTTTGTACTCTAAGGCTGCCAAATTACCTCGTATTGAAATTACAAGACCTGATGAAATCATTGGGAGGAATACAGTTAGCGCAATGCAAGCTGGAATTTTATTTGGGTATGTAGGACAAGTAGAGGGGATTGTCCAACGTATTAAAGCTCAAGCTAACAAAGAGCCATTAGTTATTGCAACAGGGGGATTATCTTCTTTGATTGCAAAAGAATCAAACGTAATTGATATTGTAGATTCAGAACTGACGTTAAAGGGTCTGCGTATGATATATAACCGTAATAAGACGGAAAAGGAGTAAACAACATGAAAGATTATATTGTAAAAGCGTTAGCATATGACGGACAAATTCGTGCGTATGCTGCTAGCACAACAGAAGCTGTTTCAGAAGCTCAACGTCGACATTATACATGGCCGACTGCATCAGCTGCTCTAGGGCGCTCTATGACAGCTGGAGTTATTATGGGATCTATGTTAAAAGGTGATCATAAATTAACAGTTAAAGTAGAGGGTGGCGGTCCAATTGGAGCCATTATAGTAGATGCGGATGCTCATGGTCATGTTCGTGGTTATGTTACTCATCCTCTAACACATGTTGAGTTAAATGAACATGGAAAGTTAGATGTACGTGGGGTCGTAGGAACAAACGGTTACTTATCTGTTGTAAAAGATATTGGATTGCGCGATAACTTTACTGGGCAAGTTCCTATTGTTTCAGGAGAATTAGGTGATGATTTTACCTATTATTTCGCTGTATCTGAACAAGTACCTTCATCTGTAGGGGTAGGTGTTCTTGTAAATCCAGATAACAGCATTTTGGCTGCTGGTGGATTTATTATTCAGGTCCTTCCAGGGACAACTGATGAGACGATCTCTAAGATAGAAGAGCATATCTCTACTATGGAACCTGTTTCGAAATTAATTGAAAGAGGTTTAACGCCGGAAGAAATACTTGAAACAATTTTAGGGAAAGAGAACGTAAAGTTTCTTGAAACACAGCCTGTAACCTTCCGTTGTACATGTTCAAAGGAACGTTTCGGTAACGCGATTATTAGTTTAGGTAGTGAGGAAATTCAAGAGATTATCGATACAGAAGGACAAGCAGAAGCACAATGTCATTTCTGTAACGAGAAATATGTGTTTATAAAAGAAGAGTTAGAAGAGCTGTTGGAAGAAGCTCTGTAACGTTTAGAACCAGAAGAGGCGTGAGTGCAACTTCTGGTTTTTTATGTCACTAGTAATAAGTTAACACTCTTACGCAATATGTTTATGATGTATATCCTCATAATCGTTCATTTAAATTAATTTAGAAAAGGAATTTTAGGTTTTCTTCTATTCTAAGGTATAAGTCTGAACTTAGATTCGAATATGGGACAACATATATGTCATAAGATGTAGAAACAAATATTTTGACAAATTAACAGATAATTGATAATTTTTACCTATCCTTATCAATTTAATCGGAATTGGAGTGAGTGCATTGGTACGTATCGCAAATTCAATTACAGAATTAGTTGGTCAAACACCTATTGTGAAGTTAAACAGACTAACAGGTCCTAATGATGCAGAAGTGTACTTGAAGTTAGAATATATGAATCCAGGTAGCAGTGTAAAAGATCGTATAGCACTCTCTATGATTGAAGCAGCTGAAAAAGCTGGTCATTTAAAAGAAGGGGACACCATTGTTGAACCTACTAGCGGAAATACAGGTATCGGTTTAGCTATGATTGCTGCTGCAAAAGGATACCGTACCATCCTGGTTATGCCAGAAACAATGAGTTTAGAACGCCGCAACCTTTTGCGAGCATATGGAGCAGAACTTGTATTAACTCCTGGTCCTGAAGGGATGAAAGGTGCAATAAAAAAAGCAGAAGAGTTGGCTAAAGACACTGGTTATTTTATGCCGCAACAATTTGAGAACGAAGCAAACCCAGCTATCCACGAAAGAACAACAGGTCCTGAGATTGTAGAACAAATGGGAGAACAATTAGATGCATTTGTTTCTGGTATTGGTACTGGTGGGACGATTACGGGTGCTGGAGGAGTCTTGAAAGAAAAGTATCCTGACATACAGATTTACGCGATTGAACCTAAGGATTCTCCTGTATTATCAGGTGGAGATCCTGGACCTCATAAAATTCAAGGAATTGGAGCTGGTTTCGTTCCGAGTATTTTGAATCAAGAGATTTATGATGGGGTTATAACAGTAGCAAATGAAGATGCGTTTGCTACAGCTAGAAAAGCAGCGAAAGAAGAAGGTATCCTAGGCGGTATTTCATCTGGGGCTGCCATTTACGCAGCGTTACAAGTAGCGAAAGAATTAGGAAAAGGAAAAAAAGTCTTAGCAATTATACCTAGTAACGGTGAAAGATATTTAAGTACACCTCTTTATCAATTCGATTAAAAAAACGCGCCGATGAGCGCGTTTTTTTATTGCCAGATACTAACTGAGTAAACTATCTAGCCTGATGAAATAAATGTCGTGTATCATGGAAGAATGAATAGAGAGAAAAGGACGTGGACAAGTTGAATTGGACGATACAATACAAACAGTTTCCTTTATCGGAAGAGGCGTTTTTTGCACACTATGAACAAATAACGTTGGCTAAGGAATTTCATGTCTTATTAGAGAGTGGACGTAGTGGGAGATATCACATCGCTGCTTGGGAGCCTTTAGTAAGGGGTATTGGAAATGATGAAGGTTTACAAGTTGAAAACTTTCGTACGGAGAAAGTGGAAATGAAAGTTGGGGATCCGTTGGTCTTGTGGGAGCAATACTTGAAATCCATGGAAATAGAGATACCTTTAGAATATCCTGCTCCTTTTGTAGGTGGTGCCTTAGGGTATATAACATACGACTATGCGCGTTATATTGAGAAGTTACCAAACTATGCTCAGGATGACAGTGCTATTCCTGTAATGGAGTGGACGGTCTATCAACAATGGGCGGTGTATGATAAAGAAACATCTTTAGTAACAAGAGCGGCAATGGTATCAGAAAAACGAAGTGAAACGATAGAGGCTTGGGATGAGTGTCACATGGTTGAGGAAAAGGTGGATTTAACAGAGCCAGTTGAATTATCCTCGCTATTAGAAGTATCTATGGAAGAATCGGAATTTATACAAGCAGTAGAAAGAATTCAAGAATATATTCGATCAGGTGATGTGTTTCAAGTAAATCTTTCCGTGCGACAAATGAAAAAACTGAATGTAAAGCCTTGGCACGTATATAAAGTACTTCGTAAAATTAACCCTTCCCCATATATGTCTTTTATTTGGACTCCGGAAAGAGCGATAGTGAGTGGGTCTCCAGAACTGTTGATAAAGAAATCGGATTTAGAGATATCAACTAGACCGATAGCTGGAACTAGATCTAGAGGTAAGACGGAAGAAGAAGACCAAAGACTAGAGGCGGAGTTATTATCAAACACGAAGGAAACTGCTGAGCACCTAATGTTAGTTGATTTAGAACGCAATGACTTAGGGAGAGTTGCTGTCTATGGAACGGTTGAAGTAGATGAGTTTATGACGATAGAGAAATACTCGCATGTAATGCATTTAGTTTCTTCTGTAAAAGCACGAGTGAAAGATGATCAATCATTAAGTAGTATTATACGTGCTGTGTTTCCTGGAGGAACGATTACAGGGACTCCAAAAGTACGTACGATGGAAATCATAGATGAACTAGAACCAGTAAGAAGAGGATTGTATACAGGTTCTATCGGATGGATTGGTTTTAATCGAGATATGGAGTTGAATATTGTCATACGTACGATGGTGGTAGAGCAAGAGAGCGCATATGTACAAGCTGGTGCAGGTGTAGTGATAGATTCTGTACCAAAGTATGAGTACAAAGAAAGTCTTAAAAAAGCGAAAGCGATGTGGGTGGCAAAAGACATAGCGGAAAGGGAGTACAAAAAATGATTGTGATGATTGATAACTATGACTCTTTTACCTATAATCTCGTTCAGTATTTTGGAGAATTGGGACAAGAACTACTAGTAAAGCGAAATGATCAAATCAGTTTAGAAGAATTAAAGGCATGGAATCCATCTTTAATTATTATCTCCCCAGGGCCGTGTACGCCTAACGAAGCGGGAATATCATTAGAAGTTATTAAACGATTCGCGGGAGAAACACCTATCTTTGGTGTGTGTTTGGGGCACCAAGCTATTGCTCAAGTTTTTGGAGGTAACATCATTCGGTCTGAAAGTCTTATGCATGGAAAAACCTCTGTAGTCAAACATGATGGGAAAGGCCTCTTTAAGGGGGTAGAACAAGATACTATGGTAACCAGATATCACTCTTTAACCGTTGAAAAAGAATCAATCCCTTCTTCCTTGCAAGTGACATCCATAGCAGATGATGGGGATATTATGGGTCTTAGACATACTGTATATCCCATCGAAAGTGTTCAGTTCCATCCTGAATCCATTATGACTGCAGAAGGGAAGAAGATGGTTCGAAATGTTGTGGAGTGGGCAATATCTTATAGAAAAGAGCAAGTAACCATATGAGCAAAGTAGCGTTTAATGGTGACATAGTAGATCAGGCAAAAGCGGTTGTCTCTATTTTTGACCATGGCTTTGCGTATGGGATGGGTATTTTTGAAACAATAAGGCTAAAGAACGGTAAACCGTTATCCTGGGATAAACATATGAGAAGAATGAAAGGATCATTAGAATCATATGGAATTGAATTTCAGTTGGATGAACAACAATGGTTATCTGTTATTCAACATTTATCTCTACTTAATAATCATGAAGATGGTGTGGTTAAAATACAAGTAACAGCAGGAGCGGAGAGTAGTCTATATGTAGAGAGGTATACGAATCCACACTGGTTCATCATCACAAGATCAAAACCAAAAATGTTTCCTGAGTGGGAAGCGGTAGTAGTACCCATTGAGAGAACTACACCGGAGACGAATGTTAGGGTTAAATCTCATCAGTACGCAAATAACATTTTGGCGAAAAGAGCTGTGGGAAATAAAGAGGGGGTAGAAGGCCTTTTTCTTGATCCTATAGGGAACGTAGTAGAAGGGATTACTTCGAATGTATTCTTTGTTAAACAAAACAAGGTATTTACTCCACCGCTAGAATCTGGATGCCTACCAGGTATCATGAGAAGTAATGTGTTGGAGTATATGAGGGACTTAGGAATAGAGGTCGAAGAAAAGAACTTCTTATTAGAAGAAATGCATCAGGCCACAGAAATGTTTTTTACTAATGCAGTTCAAGGAATTATGCCGGTTAAACATTTAGATGCTCTTGGGACCTTTGCAGGTGTAAAAGGAAGCATCACTTCTGCATTACAGAAAATGTGCGATAATAGATGAAGAAATAGGTGAGTAGTATGAGAGAACAAACGAAGAAAGTACTGGAAGCTAATCGAACATTAATCATGGGGATTGTGAACGTTACGCCAGATTCATTCTCTGATGGAGGAAGGTATACTAACAAAGATACACTTCTTAAAAAAGTGGATGAGTTGATACGAGATGGAGCAGATGTAATTGATGTTGGTGGAGAGTCTACTAGGCCAGGGGCGACGTCCATCTCAAGAGATGAAGAGCTTAGTCGTGTCATTCCAGCAATTGAATCCATAAGAAGTAACTTTGAAATTCCAATCTCTATTGATACGTACAAAGCAGAGGTGGCAAGGCAATCTATCTTAGCTGGAGCTGACTTAATTAATGATGTGTGGGGTGCAAAGAAAGATCCGATGATGGCCGGAGTTGCTGCTGGATTAACTGTGCCCATTATCCTTATGCATAACAGAGAGAGAAAAGAGTATCAAAATTTCTTAGAGGAGTATATTGCAGATATTCAAGAATCTATTGTGACTGCTAAGAATGCAGGTGTAAAAGAAGAGTTTATTTGGTTAGATCCTGGTGTTGGTTTTGCGAAAACACATGAACAAAACTTATTAGTGTTAAACCATTTAGATAAACTTGTAGAACTAGGGTATCCAGTATTACTAGGGACTTCTAGAAAAAGTGTCATTGGTCACGTGTTAGACCTTCCTGTAGAAGAGAGGTTAGAAGGAACTCTAGCTACTAATTGCTTTGGGATAACAAAGGGATGTAAGATGGTCCGAGTCCATGACGTCAAAGAAATGAAACGTGCAGCAAAAATGACGGATGCTATGATGAGGGTAGGTGACATGATTGGATAAAATTAAAGTAAATGATATGGAATTTTACGGTTATCATGGTGTTTTCCCTGAAGAAACGAAGTTAGGACAACGTTTTCGTGTATCTCTAGTAGTGACTTTAGATTTATCTAAAGCTGGAAATACAGACAATCTAACATATTCAGTTAATTATGCTGAACTATACAATCGATGTCATGCTATAGTAGAGGGAGAACCGGTGAAGTTGGTTGAAGCTTTAGCTGAGCGCATTTGTCATAAAGTACTGTCGGACTTTCCTATTGTTGAAGAAGTAACAGTTAACGTTGTCAAACCAGATCCTCCTATCCCTGGTCATTACCGCTCAGTTGAAATAGAAATGACGAGGAGTAGATAAAATGAATAGTGCATTTATATCTTTAGGTACAAACCTTGGGGACAGACAAAAATTTTTGACTTTGGCCATTGATGAATTGAGCGCTCAATGTGTATATCCAGAGAAAATATCTTCTATTTATGAAACAGAACCGGTAGGATTTACGGACCAACCCAATTTTTTGAATATGGTGGTTAAAGTTGCGACTAACCATTCTTCTAGTAAATTATTAGAGATATGCTTAAAGACAGAAAAGAAACTAGGTAGAATAAGGGATTTGAGATGGGGCCCTCGAACAATTGACCTTGACATTTTGTTATTTAATCAAGAAAATATGGTATCAGAGGAGCTAACAATTCCACATCCGAGGATGCAAGAAAGAGCTTTTGTGCTCGTCCCACTTCTAGAGATTGAACCGAACATCGAGCTTCCTGGAGAGGAAATCCCCTTGAATAGCGTTCTTAACGAAATACCTGATAAAGAAGGAGTTCGGTTATGGAAACAGATAAATGGGGAAGGCGCATTCGTGCATTCAGGAAATTAAAAGGATTTACGCAAGAGACATTCGCTAAAGAGGCTGGGATGTCTGTTTCAGTACTTGGAGAATTAGAAAGAGGTTCTAGGTTGCCAAGAGATGAACAAATTACACGTATAGCTGCGTGTTTAGGTATATCGGTGGACGATTTAAAACCACCTAAAGAAGAATAAGATCGGAGGGATATCGTGCTTAAAATTGGTGATATCAAAATAAATAATCAAGTAGTATTAGCGCCCATGGCAGGCGTTTGTAATGCTGCATTCCGATTAACAGTAAAAGAATTCGGTGCAGGATTAGTCTGTGCCGAAATGGTTAGTGATAAAGGTATTATCATGAAGAATGAAAAGACCATGAACATGTTATATATAGATGAACGTGAAAAACCAATGAGTTTACAAATCTTTGGTGGAGAGCGAGAAACTCTAGTGGAAGCGGCAAGGTTTGTAGATAAAAATTCAAACGCAGATATTATTGATATAAACATGGGGTGTCCTGTTCCTAAAATTACAAAATGTGATGCTGGTGCCAAATGGCTATTAGATCCTAATAAAATTTATGAAATGGTTTCTGCTGTTGTAGATGCTGTAGATAAGCCTGTAACAGTTAAAATGCGCATGGGTTGGGATGAAGATCACATTTATGCGATTGAAAACGCGCAAGCTGTGGAACGCGCAGGTGGAAAAGCTGTCGCACTTCATGGTCGTACAAGAGTGCAAATGTATGAAGGACAGGCTAATTGGGACATCATTCGCGATGTGAAACAAGCGGTCCGTATCCCTGTTATTGGAAATGGTGATGTAACCACACCTCAGGAAGCAAAGCAGTTGCTAGATCATACGGGTGCAGATGGCGTTATGATTGGGAGAGCTGCATTAGGAAATCCATGGATGATTTATCGAACTGTGCATTATTTAGAAACAGGGGAGTTAATCCCAGAGCCAGAAGTGCGAGAAAAAATAGAAGTGTGTAAACTGCATTTAGATAGATTGATTGCCTTGAAGGGTGAGCGTGTTGCTGTTCGAGAGATGAGAAAGCATGCAGCTTGGTACCTAAAAGGTGTTCGTGGAAATGGTACTGTTCGTAATCAAATAAACGAAACGGAAACTCGTGACCAATTAGCCGGTGTATTAGATCAGCTTGTCTTAGATGTTGAAGCTAAGGCTGCTCAGGTTGGGTAACGTCATATAAAACTCAAGGTGTAATTTTTCTAATAGAAAAGTTCTTTCCTTGGGTTTTTCTTTTATGCCTTATTAGATTACATATATATAGATACCATCAAAACTATCATGACTTGATTTCAGTCTCAATTTAGTAGAGAATAGGATAAGCATAAATTTATAGAAAAGAATAGTCTAGGAGTGAACAAAATGAGTCATGAAGAATTAAATGACCAGTTGATTGTGCGTCGTGAAAAAATGCAAGCACTAAGAGATAAAGGTTTAGATCCGTTCGGTAAACGCTTCGAACGTTCTCATATGTCATTAGAAGTAAAAGAGGCATTCGAATCCTTCTCTAAAGAAGAATTAGAAGAGCAAAAGAAAGTGGTTACTATTGCTGGACGTGTAATGACAAAACGTGGGAAAGGAAAAGCTGGATTTGCCCATATCCAAGATCAAACCGGTCAAGTTCAGATTTACGTTCGTCAAGATGCTGTTGGTGAAGAAGCTTATGAAGTTTTTAATACGACCGACCTTGGTGATTTAATAGGGGTTACAGGAGAAGTATTTAAAACAAAAGTTGGAGAACTTTCGATTAAAGCTACTGGTTATACGTTCCTTTCTAAGGCATTACGTCCGTTACCGGATAAACACCATGGCCTAAAAGATATCGAACAACGTTATCGTCAACGTTATTTAGACCTAATTACAAGTGAGGAAAGTAAAAATACTTTCATCTCTCGTAGTTTAATTATCCAGTCTATGAGACGTTACCTTGACAATAATGGTTATCTAGAAGTGGAAACACCGATGATGCAC
>NZ_CP049742.1:2807500-2812500 GCF_015482585.1 Mangrovibacillus cuniculi
CGAGAGAACTCTCGTTAAGGAACTCGGCAAAATGACCCCGTAACTTCGGGATAAGGGGTGCTCTGATAGGGTGAAAGCCCGAGAGAGCCGCAGTGAATAGGCCCAGGCGACTGTTTAGCAAAAACACAGGTCTCTGCGAAGCCGCAAGGCGAAGTATAGGGGCTGACGCCTGCCCGGTGCTGGAAGGTTAAGGAGAGGGGTTAGCTCACGCGAAGCTCTGAACCGAAGCCCCAGTAAACGGCGGCCGTAACTATAACGGTCCTAAGGTAGCGAAATTCCTTGTCGGGTAAGTTCCGACCCGCACGAAAGGCGTAACGATCTGGGCACTGTCTCAACGAGAGACTCGGTGAAATTATAGTACCTGTGAAGATGCAGGTTACCCGCGACAGGACGGAAAGACCCCGTGGAGCTTTACTGCAACCTGATATTGAATTTTGGTACAGCTTGTACAGGATAGGTAGGAGCCTTGGAAGCCGGAGCGCCAGCTTCGGTGGAGGCATTGGTGGGATACTACCCTGGCTGTATTGAACTTCTAACCCGCGCCCCTTATCGGGGTGGGAGACAGTGTCAGGTGGGCAGTTTGACTGGGGCGGTCGCCTCCTAAAAGGTAACGGAGGCGCCCAAAGGTTCCCTCAGAATGGTTGGAAATCATTCGTAGAGTGTAAAGGCACAAGGGAGCTTGACTGCGAGACCTACAAGTCGAGCAGGGACGAAAGTCGGGCTTAGTGATCCGGTGGTTCCGCATGGAAGGGCCATCGCTCAACGGATAAAAGCTACCCCGGGGATAACAGGCTTATCTCCCCCAAGAGTCCACATCGACGGGGAGGTTTGGCACCTCGATGTCGGCTCATCGCATCCTGGGGCTGTAGTCGGTCCCAAGGGTTGGGCTGTTCGCCCATTAAAGCGGTACGCGAGCTGGGTTCAGAACGTCGTGAGACAGTTCGGTCCCTATCCGTCGTGGGCGTAGGAAATTTGAGAGGAGCTGTCCTTAGTACGAGAGGACCGGGATGGACGCACCGCTGGTGTACCAGTTGTCTTGCCAAAGGCATCGCTGGGTAGCTATGTGCGGAAGGGATAAGTGCTGAAAGCATCTAAGCATGAAGCCCCCTCAAGATGAGATTTCCCATTCGTAAGAAGTAAGATCCCTGAAAGATGATCAGGTAGATAGGTTCGAGGTGGAAGCATGGCGACATGTGGAGCTGACGAATACTAATCGATCGAGGACTTAACCAAGTCAAACTTGGTGATTCTCGGCAATACGCTTTGGTGGCGCGCAGTATTTAGTTTTGAAAGAACAACGTTCTTTTACATGTACATAGAGTCTGGTGGCGATAGCGAGAAGGTCACACCCGTTCCCATCCCGAACACGGCAGTTAAGCTTCTCAGCGCCAATGGTAGTTGGGGGTTCTCCCCCTGTGAGAGTAGGACGTCGCCAGGCTTAAAATACGGAGGATTAGCTCAGCTGGGAGAGCACCTGCCTTACAAGCAGGGGGTCGGCGGTTCGATCCCGTCATCCTCCACCATATATTTGCCGGTGTAGCTCAGTTGGTAGAGCAACTGACTTGTAATCAGTAGGTCGTGGGTTCGACTCCTATCGCCGGCACCATTTTCTCTTTAGTTTATAAAGAGCCATTAGCTCAGTTGGTAGAGCATCTGACTTTTAATCAGAGGGTCGAAGGTTCGAATCCTTCATGGCTCACCATTTGCGGGTGTGGCGGAATTGGCAGACGCACTAGACTTAGGATCTAGCGCCGCAAGGCGTGGGGGTTCGACTCCCTTCACCCGCATAATTTCATAACGCGGAAGTAGTTCAGTGGTAGAACACCACCTTGCCAAGGTGGGGGTCGCGGGTTCGAATCCCGTCTTCCGCTCCAACAATTAGATAGTGCCGGGGTGGCGGAACTGGCAGACGCACAGGACTTAAAATCCTGCGGTAGGTGACTACCGTACCGGTTCGATTCCGGTCCTCGGCACCATTCTTAAAAATTTAAAAGCGCCCGTAGCTCAATTGGATAGAGCGTTTGACTACGGATCAAAAGGTTAGGGGTTCGACTCCTCTCGGGCGCGCCATATATATCGGGGAGTAGCTCAGCTTGGTAGAGCACTTGGTTTGGGACCAAGGGGTCGCAGGTTCGAATCCTGTCTTCCCGACCATTACATATTTAACAGATTACGGGGCCTTAGCTCAGCTGGGAGAGCGCCTGCTTTGCACGCAGGAGGTCAGCGGTTCGATCCCGCTAGGCTCCACCAATTTTATTATTGAACTTTGAAAACTAAACAAACCAAGTGCCAACGTTTAATTCAGTTGTTTCTAGGAAACAACAAAACAAGTTTTTTATGAGCTAATCAAACATCTATTGGAGAGTTTGATCCTGGCTCAGGACGAACGCTGGCGGCGTGCCTAATACATGCAAGTCGAGCGGACTTGTGGGAGCTTGCTCCCGCAAGTTAGCGGCGGACGGGTGAGTAACACGTGGGTAACCTGCCTGTAAGATTGGGATAACTCCGGGAAACCGGGGCTAATACCGAATAACATCATTTGTCGCATGACAGATGATTCAAAGGTGGCTTCGGCTATCACTTACAGATGGACCCGCGGCGCATTAGCTAGTTGGTGAGGTAACGGCTCACCAAGGCGACGATGCGTAGCCGACCTGAGAGGGTGATCGGCCACACTGGGACTGAGACACGGCCCAGACTCCTACGGGAGGCAGCAGTAGGGAATCTTCCGCAATGGACGAAAGTCTGACGGAGCAACGCCGCGTGAGTGAAGAAGGTTTTCGGATCGTAAAACTCTGTTGTTAGGGAAGAACAAGTACCGTTCGAATAGGGCGGTACCTTGACGGTACCTAACCAGAAAGCCACGGCTAACTACGTGCCAGCAGCCGCGGTAATACGTAGGTGGCAAGCGTTGTCCGGAATTATTGGGCGTAAAGCGCGCGCAGGTGGTTTCTTAAGTCTGATGTGAAAGCCCACGGCTCAACCGTGGAGGGTCATTGGAAACTGGGAAACTTGAGTGCAGAAGAGGAAAGTGGAATTCCACGTGTAGCGGTGAAATGCGTAGAGATGTGGAGGAACACCAGTGGCGAAGGCGACTTTCTGGTCTGTAACTGACACTGAGGCGCGAAAGCGTGGGGAGCAAACAGGATTAGATACCCTGGTAGTCCACGCCGTAAACGATGAGTGCTAAGTGTTGGAGGGTTTCCGCCCTTCAGTGCTGCAGCTAACGCATTAAGCACTCCGCCTGGGGAGTACGGTCGCAAGACTGAAACTCAAAGGAATTGACGGGGGCCCGCACAAGCGGTGGAGCATGTGGTTTAATTCGAAGCAACGCGAAGAACCTTACCAGCTCTTGACATCCTCTGACAACCCTAGAGATAGGGCGTTCCCCTTCGGGGGACAGAGTGACAGGTGGTGCATGGTTGTCGTCAGCTCGTGTCGTGAGATGTTGGGTTAAGTCCCGCAACGAGCGCAACCCTTGATCTTAGTTGCCATCATTCAGTTGGGCACTCTAAGGTGACTGCCGGTGACAAACCGGAGGAAGGTGGGGATGACGTCAAATCATCATGCCCCTTATGAGCTGGGCTACACACGTGCTACAATGGACGGTACAAAGGGCTGCAAGACCGCGAGGTTAAGCCAATCCCATAAAACCGTTCTCAGTTCGGATTGTAGGCTGCAACTCGCCTACATGAAGCTGGAATCGCTAGTAATCGCGGATCAGCATGCCGCGGTGAATACGTTCCCGGGCCTTGTACACACCGCCCGTCACACCACGAGAGTTTGTAACACCCGAAGTCGGTGGGGTAACCTTTTGGAGCCAGCCGCCTAAGGTGGGACAGATGATTGGGGTGAAGTCGTAACAAGGTAGCCGTATCGGAAGGTGCGGCTGGATCACCTCCTTTCTAAGGATATATTACGGAACAGTACTTCTTCGGAAGTACTGACGTTCGGCACATATATTGGTTTGTTTAGTTTTGATGGTTCAATCCATCAAAACTTTTGTTCTTTGAAAACTAAATACTGTAAGACACCAAAGCAATTAAAACCGAGAATCGCCATCTTAAGATTTCTTTCCATTATGGTAAGAAAAAATATAGCATTATTAACGGTTAAGTTAATAAGGGCGCACGGTGGATGCCTTGGCACTAGGAGCCGATGAAGGACGTCACTAACAACGATATGCTTCGGGGAGCTGTAAGTAAGCTTTGATCCGGAGATTTCCGAATGGGGAAACCCACTGTTCGTAATGGAACAGTATCCTTCTCTGAATACATAGGAGTTGGAAGGCAGACCCGGGGAACTGAAACATCTAAGTACCCGGAGGAAGAGAAAGCAAACGCGATTCCCTTAGTAGCGGCGAGCGAAACGGGAACAGCCCAAACCAAGAGGCTTGCCTCTTGGGGTTGTAGGACACTCTATACGGAGTTACAAAAGAACGAGGTAGATGAAGCGACCTGGAAAGGTCCGCAAGAGAAGGTAAAAGCCCTGTAGTCGAAATCTTGTTCTCTCCTGAGTGGATCCTGAGTACGGCGGAACACGTGAAATTCCGTCGGAATCCGGGAGGACCATCTCCCAAGGCTAAATACTCCCTAGTGACCGATAGTGAACCAGTACCGTGAGGGAAAGGTGAAAAGCACCCCGGAAGGGGAGTGAAATAGATCCTGAAACCGTGTGCCTACAAGTAGTTAGAGCCCGTTAATGGGTGATAGCGTGCCTTTTGTAGAATGAACCGGCGAGTTACGATTTCATGCAAGGTTAAGTTTTAGAAGACGGAGCCGCAGCGAAAGCGAGTCTGAATAGGGCGAATGAGTATGAGGTCGTAGACCCGAAACCAGGTGATCTACCCATGTCCAGGGTGAAGTTCAGGTAACACTGAATGGAGGCCCGAACCCACGCACGTTGAAAAGTGCGGGGATGAGGTGTGGGTAGCGGAGAAATTCCAATCGAACTTGGAGATAGCTGGTTCTCTCCGAAATAGCTTTAGGGCTAGCCTCACG
>NZ_CP049742.1:3135000-3136771 GCF_015482585.1 Mangrovibacillus cuniculi
ACTAGAATGTTTAGTAAAATGTAGGCTCAAGGCCAGGTTTATAAAGGAGTGTATGTATGCTGGAAAATGGTTTGTGGATGGTTTTGATCATCCTTGCTATCAATATTGTTTATGTGTCATTTTTTACCATTAGAATGATTCTTACGTTAAAAGGGTATCGATATATGGCTGCGTTTGTCAGCGTGTTTGAAGTTATTATTTATGTCATTGGACTTGGGTTGGTGTTAGACAATTTAAATCAAATACAAAATGTCATTGCATATGCAGTAGGATATGGTATTGGTGTTGTTGTCGGGATGAAAATTGAAGAAAAGATGGCACTTGGGTATATTACTGTTAATGTGATTACGAAAGAGTATGACAAGCAGTTACCAGAGGTGCTACGTCAAAAAGGATATGGCGTGACAAATTGGGCGGCAGAAGGTTTGGAAGGTGATCGTATGGCAATGCAGATCCTCACTCCTCGTAAATACGAGCTAAAGTTGTACGATACCATTAAAGAGTTGGATCCAAAAGCGTTTATCATCGCTTATGAACCGAAAACGATACATGGCGGCTTCTGGGTAAAAGCTGTTCGGAAAGGGAGGCTGCAGTCTTGAAGAAGAAATTCGAAGTCTTGGAATCCGAGACGATTGGCGATTGTTTAGACCGTATGGCGAAAGAAGGATTTATGCCTGTTCGACGTATGGAAGAGCCAGTGTTTGAAGAAATTCGTGAAGGAAGTAAAGTTGATTATCGTCCAATCAGACAGAAAATTGTCTTTGAAGGAGTAAAAAGAACTAAATCACGAACATTAGTTAAAAATAAGTATAAATTGTTCGAAAATAGCTTGACGTTCCCCATCACTATTGGTAAGATAAAAGAGAATTAAATGACCTCATATAATCTTGGGAATATGGCCCATAAGTTTCTACCTGGCTACCGTAAATGGCTGGACTATGAGGAAGTGAACGTTTCTGGCGAATGATAGTATGAGAACGATAGTGTAGGTTCACTATACGTTTCTTTTGTCACCGGATTCTCGCTTTCTCCTAGAGAGAGTGAGGCTCCGGTTTTTTCTTTTGGGAAAATCGAGCTTCCCTCTCTCTCCTACAATAAAGTGGATTGGGGGAAATGACATGAAAGTCGGCGTTATCATGGGTAGCCAATCAGATTGGTCTACGATGAAGAATACATGTGATTTATTAGATCAGTTAGGAATACCATACGAAACTAGAGTGGTATCTGCTCACAGAACACCAGATGAGATGTTTTCGTATGCAGAGACTGCTAGAGTAAGAGATATAGGTGTCATCATTGCAGGAGCTGGTGGAGCTGCTCACCTTCCAGGTATGGTTGCCGCAAAGACAACACTACCGGTAATCGGAGTTCCCATCGCTTCTAAATATTTAAAGGGAATGGATTCTTTGCTATCTATCGTTCAAATGCCAGCGGGAGTTCCAGTGGCAACGGTAGCTATTGGAGAAGCTGGTGCCAAAAATGCTGCGCTTTTAGCAACACAAATCCTAGCAATCCATAACACTACCTATCAAGCCGCACTACAATCATTCCGAGCTGCTCAACACGAACAGGCATTAGAAAGTAGTGATGCACTTGTTTAGAGATTGGGTGAAGCCAGGACAAACAATTGGAATTATAGGTGGCGGGCAGTTAGGTAGAATGATGACTTTTTCCGCTAAACAGATGGGCTACATCGTCTTTATTTGGGATCCGACAGAGAATTGTTCGGCTGGCCCGAGGTGGCAGATTACATATACAAGAACCGTTTGAA
>NZ_CP049743.1 GCF_015482585.1 Mangrovibacillus cuniculi
AAGATGGCGCAAATAAGCTACTATAAGAATTTTTACTTTACTGCAGAAAATGGTTGTCAAACACATCTGCAAAGAATGGCAGAAAGAAAAGCCTTTACGAATTATTTAGGAGGTGTATTAGAATGGCAGAGAGAAAAGATGTTGGTAACAGTATAATCAGATATTCAGCAAGTGAACTTGCAGGTGAGACAATTAACGTTGGTGTGTTAATGCATATATTTTGATGAAAAAACCAATACAAAATTTTATCTACTTGAAGAGCACTCTCCAAAAATAAGAGCTATCTCAGATTCGAACGTAGATATAAATATCTATAAGTCATTCAAGGATTCGTTAGAGTACTACCTTAATAACTATAGTGACAATTTGTTAGGTAAGGTTGGTGAAAATATTATAGGTTCCCCATTAGAGGAAAACTTCTTGGAAAGACTTTATGAACAATACAAAGAAAAAAATTATACTTAACAAGACCAATGTTTTCTTTAACTTCTAATCCTGACCTGTTGTTTAATCGTATTTTTTGAATCGTATATCGGGAAAAAATACTTGAATAAAAGTGATCATAAGCAAGTTAGTGTTAAGAAATATTTAAGGGATATATTTCAAGAAAAGAAATTGCTTGATAAGAAAGTAGCGCATGATTTTTCCATTACACCGATAAAGGACCTAGATAATATAAAAATTAACATAGATTTCGGGTACAAAAATGGAGTTTGGAATTATATGCAAACTATACCTACTCTTACAGGACCGTCCAAAAACACTGAATGGTTCGCAAAAACAAAGTTTATGTTTGAAAACTTAGAAAAAGATACAAAAGTAATTTTATGTATAGATCATCAGAAATATCTGATGAAAAGGAATTCTATGGTGTATTAGACTACCTAACTAAGTTTTGATACTAATAGGATATTAAAATTTGATTTAGAAGAAAAAAGGAAAAGTTTTAGAGTTGTGCAGTATTATTGAAAAAGATGCACATGATATCAAGGATTTACTTATCTCATGAAAAACCGACTATTTTTTGTCGGTTTTTTCTATGAGTGATTTTGAAAATTCCTATAAAGACTTATAAGTTTCATACTTAGAATATCCAAAAACATAATTCGACACAAAACACCACTAAATAGTAGGTGTATTTTTTATGCCTAAAAGCAGGTGAACACATGAAACCATTAAGAGTAATACGAACAAAAGAGTAATGACGAGAGATTTCCACTGATTACAGAAATCTCTCTTTTGAATCTCTGCAGCTTACAAGATCCTGGCATGGCATTGGGGAATTACAGTTAAAAATAAATCGTTACCTACCAGGAGCGAATGAACTGACAAGAGGACGTATCTTATTCCCTGGTGGCCAACTACACAAAGGTTATGTTATTAGGCATCGTTCCATTGAATTAGACAAGAATGGAAAACAGTCTGAGAACTGGAGCATCGTTGCCTTACCATTGAAATCTTGGCTATTACAGCGTATAACAGAACCACCTAATGGCGTTGGATATGACATCATAAAGTCAAATACAGAAGACGTCATGAAGCATTATGTTAATACCAATACAATCAATCCTTAGATACACGTCCGTATCTTTCCAAATTTATTATTACAGCTACAGAATCTAGAGGGTAATATCCTAGAATGGTCGTCTCGTTATAAAATTTATCGGAAGAACTAACTGAAATATCTAAACTAACTGGCTTAGGATGGAACATTCACATTGATGTGACACAGTTAAAATATATTTTCGATGTCAAGTTAGGAAAAAATCTTACTGTTAATCAAAACGAATTACCACCAGCTATCTTCTCTCCAAAATTCAACAGTGTAGGAAAACTATCTTATACAGAGTGCGATCTTAACTATCGAAACGCTGCTATTGTCGCTGGACAAGGTGAAGGAGTAGAACGACGTATTCTTAAGGTCGGTGAAAGTGAAGGTTTTGATCGTCATGAACTATTTGTTGATGCACGAGATGTAGAAGAAGTTATTGACGATGTACCTGTTCCAGTACAAGACATAGTTGACCGATTGATGAATCGTGGACAACAAAAATTAGCTGAACAACAACATGAATTTTACCTTGAAGGACAAACATTACAAAAGTCTCCTCTGGAATACGAAATTGATTATGATCTTGGTGACATAGTGACACTTCAAAATGTAGAGTGGGGTGTAACATTAGACACTAGAATCACTGAAGTAAAAGAGATTTTCGAACGAGATGGAAGGAAAATAGAATTAATTTTTGGAAATAGGCAACCTACACTAGTAGACAAAATAAAACAAGGATTCTCTGTATTTAAACCAGAGATGACGAGATAAGGGGATATTTTCATGTGGTCAACTTTTAGCGAGTTACAAGTAATACACGCTTACTTATTTGGGGGAGTAAGGTTTTTGGATTTCCTAGCATTGTTAATGCTCATTGATATTATATCTGGAGTCATCAAGGCTGCAATGCAACGTCGCCTTAGAAGTAGAAATGCACTCTATGGGTATGCTCGTAAAATTCTCATTTTCGGTGTCATTATTATGGCTAATATCATTGATAACATGCTTAATCTTAACGGTACGGTGGCGTTTGCTACGGTGCTTTTTTATATTGCAAATGAAGGACTATCTATTCTCGAAAACCTTGCTCAAGTTGGGGTTAAGGTCCCTACAGTCATTATTGATAAACTTCACGTAATACAGGAAGAACGAAAGGATGGTGATAAAAATGGTTAAGATTAAACAAGATCTATTAAAATCAGATAGGTATGAGATAAAATGTCCAAACGCCATGTTTCCAAATTTTATTACCGTGCATAATACAGCTAACGATGCACTAGCAGCCAATGAAATTGCATATATGAAACGAAATGACAATCAAATTTCCTTCCATTTTGCTGTTGATGATAAAGAAATTATTCAAGGTATACCTACTAATCGTAATGCATGGCATTGTGGTGATGGTTCAGAAACAAACTCTGGTAACCGAAACTCTATTGGTATTGAAATTTGCTATTCTAAATCAGGTGGGGAACGATACAAAAAAGCAGAGAAGTTAGCAATAAAACTCATCGCTCAATTGTTAAAGCAATACGGTTGGGGTGTCGACCGTGTAAAAAAACATCAAGACTGGAATGGTAAGTACTGCCCACACCGAATCCTTGATGAGCGCAGATGGCTTTCGTTTATTGCAGAAATTGCTAAGGAATTAGATGTTCCTAAAATAGCCACAGTAAAAGATGACGTAAAAAGTCACTGGGCTGAAAATTCCATTAATAAAGCAAAAGACAAAGGCATTATGAACGGGTACGCAGATGGCACTTTCGGACCCAACGACACTCTAACTAGGGGCCAATTCGTTTCTGTATTAGACCGATTAGGGTTATTAGAATAAGTAAAGGGCGCCTTGTAAGCGCCCTTTTCCTAAAAAGGTAAATCATTATTCATTTCAACAGGTTTTAACTGTCTAACATGATTAGTAATGTCTGCCCCATCCCACAACACTTGTTCAATAGCAATTTTCCTACCACTATATTCTCTTTGTATACTTTTTAACCACAAGTATGAAGTAATAGCAGCTTCTCTTTCTGGATCTTTTTTATAGCTAACTATATTAACAGTAAACACACCTTGCCTTAAGATTCGATGCCCTTCAATACCTAATTTCAATTTTAAATGAATTTTCATTATGTATTGTCCTATCGTCGGTATTTAGTAGCATTATATTGTAGTTAAATTATACCAAAGGAGGATATTTATATGAAGAAGAAAGTTTTTGCAGTTTTAGTAATCTTAACATTGACATTTACTGCAGGTGTCATGGCAGCTCCACAATTAAAACTAATAATTAACGGTACACCAGTTACTAGTCCTGCACCCAAACTAATTGATGGTTCTACATATGTGCCATTACGTGTAGTATCGGAGATGTTAGGAGCTGAGGTAGGTTGGGATGCTAAATCGTACACTGTTACAGTAGATAGTGAAAAGCAACCTACCGATGGCCAAAAAGTAGAAGGTTTTCATTTCCACAGTATAGATATTCAAGATGTGGAACATGGTTATCATGATGTCTATCTAAATGTAAAGAATAATACAGGTAAAGAAGTGAGATCTGCTTATTTCAACTTAGTTTTTTATGACAAGTCAGGCAAAGTATTGGCTTCTGAACTTATTTCTACCGGTGAATTAAAGAACGGTGAGACAAAATTCATAGATTTAATGGTTGAAGATAAGATTGCAGGTTATTCTTCTTACAAATTCCATAAAGATGCTATCTATTTTAAGTAACTTTTAATGGACCCATATATGTGGGTCCATTTCTATATATCAAAGAAATCATCAGCCTTTGCTTTTGGATCCACCTCACGAATTACCTTCATTATCTTCTTTATAGTAGCTAAAGATGGCTCTCTCTTTCCAGATGACAAATCACTAATTGTATTTTTATTGACCTTTGCTTCCTTTGCCAACCAATTTTGAGAGATTCCTCGTTTATCTAGAAATTTACCCAGTCGTGATCTTGGTTTTCCTCCCCATAAGCTAAACATTTTTATACACCCCTTACCGTTTTTAAATACATTTTGACCATTTTTTTTACAAGCTATACTCAACGATTAGGAAAATTTTATTAACCAATTAGGAAAGTTGGACAAACGGTGCTGCATACCTTAAACCATCACCAGGTAAACCACCTGTAGAAATAAAAGTAAAGTATCTAGTAAACTTTTACAAACACTAATCCTAGTAAACTAATCATCACACTTTATGCGTGGTTATAGCTTTTATCAAATTTGTCTAAAGGAGTGATTGGAATGAATATGACAATCAACGAGTTTATGGCTAGAAAACACAAAAATCCACAATACCGTTTTCCTACTAAATGGAATGAAAGTATTAAAAAAACTGCCTACCCAGTAAAACTACTCTCGATTTCACCACTTGTCTTTATAGACCCTTTCATGTTCGCTATTGGTGGTGGGTTCTTATTTATCGCCTTTGTAGAAAAAGGATTAGAAATTGCAGAGTTAGAGGGGGTTGCCTATTACTTAAGTGGATTTATTAGAATTTTGCTTCCCTTAGTAGGAATAGGCTTCTTCATCCACTTCATTACAACGTTGCCTTTTATCTGGTGGGTATTATGAGCGTTCTACAAAAGATAGTAATTAAATCCAAACTTCGTTACGCATTTAAGAAAGCATCAATCTTTACTAGTTATAAGAAAGGAACAGAAACCTATCTCAGAAGGCCAAAGATACACCATGTAGACGTTAAGGAGAAGTATGTGGAGATAGTATTCACGTTGCCAAACGGATTTAATCCAGAGGAAATGCTGAGTAAACGTTACGTCCTACAGCAGGTCTTTGGTCGTAACCTTACGCTTGAAGGAGACTTGAAGAAATTTGTCCTAAAACTCTATTTCAAAGGCCTCCCCAAAGAGGTTACCTATCGAAGAGAAGAATTGGAGGAATTATGCCAAGGCATTCCGTTACCGATTGTGTGTGGAAAGGATTTAAACGGAGAACATGTGGTGTATGATGCCAACCTATCCCCACATCTGTTAGTTAGTGGAGAAACAGGTTCTGGTAAGTCGTCTTTGCTACGAGTCATCTTAACAACGCTCATTCTTTCAAAACCAGTAGAAGAAGTACAATTCATCTTAGGAGATCTCAAACGTTCTGAGTTTGGACTATTTCGTAACCAGTCACATGTAAGAGGTGTTTATGTCTCACCGAAAGAGCTGCTTGCAGCCTTGAAAAAGGTAAACGCAGAAATACTGAAACGCGGAGACTTATTAGATGAACATGAAGTAACTCATGTAGAGGATTTACCAATGAAGGTACCTTACATTATTGTGGCAATTGACGAAGTAGCACTCCTAAAAGGGGAAAGTGCGATTATGAACATTATTGATAACATTGGCGCAGTCGGTAGATCGTTAGGTGTGCAGCTCATTTTATCGATGCAACGTCCTGATCACAAACTGTTAGAAGGGAAATTAAAGAATAATTTAACGGTACGAATAAGTGGAAGACAGTCTAACAAGACCAATGCCAACATCGCTGGGGCAGAAGATGCGCACATGATTAAGATATCGGAAAAAGGACGAATGATTTTAAACCTAGAAAAACTCATTGAATTGCAGTCGCCTTGGTTATCGTACCAAAAGGCGAAAAAGCTTTTAGTGCCATTTAAAACCATCCCAACCGAGAAAGGAGCAGAAGTAAAAGAAAAAAAGCTATTAGAGACTTTACCAGAGAACTTACTTAATGAGGAGGACATTATCTTATGACAACGAGAGATCAAGCTATCATCAACGACTTAATTAAGTTGGGTTGCATGTCTAGAAATGATGTAGCAGCCATTCATTTTGGTGAACTGAAAGATCCTGTGCGAAGTGCGAACAGTGTCCTCAAACGATTGGTACGAGACGGGAAAATTAAGCGTAGTAGAGATTTCGTTCCATATGTATACTTCCCTATTGATAGTAAGATAAAAGCCGATTCCACAAAGATTCCACACTTCTTAGAGATTGTATCGGTGTACAAAGAAATGGTACGCATTCAGAAGCCGAAAGTATTCTTAGTAGAGCCTAAGTACGGTGATAAGGGCGACTACATGGAGCCAGATGTATTTGCTATCTGGAGAGGAACGCCAGTCTTCATTGAAGTACAAAGAACTCGAGTGACGGAACAAACTATTAAAGAGAAATTAGAGAGATACGAAGCATTCTATGAAAGTGAACTATGGAAGGATGAGGCATGGCAACCAAAAGAAAAACCGATATTCCCATCTGTTGTCTTGCTGTGTGAGAACAAATATGGTGTGAAAAGTGATTTGCTACATTTTTTTGAAGCTAGAACTATCTCAGACGTGATTAGAAAGCCTGTAGACATTAAAGAAAGTCAAAATATCATTATTAGTTCAAGTAATATCAAGGTACTCCGATGATTAGGTCAAAAAAGGATGCCAAGTTGTTTCTTGTTAATTTTATGGACTACGCTAAATTTGATGGTGTTAAATACTTTTTAAAAATTGTTGAAAAAGACGGAGATTTGACACTGATGCAATATCAAGATGGATCAACCACCTGTCATAGAAAGTTTAAGACGTTCTGGGATGTGAAAGAATGGGAAGTAGATAGCGATTTTATTTACTGGAACAGAAGAGCGATTAATCTACATTTAAAAATGATTGGAGTTAAACGATGAAAGTACTATTTACTTCTCCAAATAAACTAGGTGTTCTATATGAAAAAGAATTTACACAAATCGATCATCTATTAGAGATGGTTAAGTCAAAAACAATCATCAATATAATATAAAGAGATAATGTTGTATTAGAAGGAAGATTGACGTATCATTACTACAGTATTGAAAATGGTGAAGAAATACTCGAGATAGAAATCAACAAGTGATAGCACTGCGATACACGAAACGCAATGCTACACAAATACTACACATAAAAATTTAAAAAGCTACATTTAGCAAGGGTTAAGGGTTGATTATTGATGTCCTCCTGGGACGTAAAAATGATTTTTTAGGTCAAGATGACTAAATGAAAAAATGCTCTGAACCGTTGATATATCAAGGTTTGGAGCTTTTTTCTTTTCTAAGACAAAAAGATAAATAAAGATATGTTTTATTTTTTACTACACATTACACTACACATTAATGCACAATCTTTAATAAGATATCTTTTGTTCTTTGGACTTCTGATTCCTGGAGTTCTTCAATTACATGTGCGTAAGTAGACAACGTGATATTTGTATCTGCGTGACCAGCCCGTTGAGAAACATATAAAATATTCACGCCTTTATACAACAAAATAGAAATATGCGTGTGACGTAACCCGTGAACGTTAACTGGATCCACACCAATTCGTTCTAAACTCTCTTTTAAGACACGATTAGCTCGTTCGTTACTGAAAGTACCGGAAGAGGAATGAGGGTTAAAAAAGACCAATCCTTGTATGTTTGAGGGTACCTTCTTGAAATAGTCTTTAAATAAATCCATAGTCCAGGTATCCATTTCAATTTTGCGTTCCGAATGCTCCGTCTTAAGTGGTCCTAAACCAGTCCCTTTTTTATAGTCCATCGCCCGTTCTACATTTATTGTGTTGCTTCTAAAATTAAAATCCGTTCGTTTTAGACCTAGCAGTTCACTGTACCTCATTCCAGACTGGACAGCCAAGATAAGAAGCAAGTAAAGAGGGCTTCGATCAATGTGCTCAACTAGTTCTTTCAGTAGCTTTTTTGTCTCGTTATAACTCAAATGCTTTTCGGCAGTTGATTTTTCTTTCACCTTACCAATGAATTCTACTCCTCGAGTGAAATCTACCCGTATTTTCCCTCGTCTATCGCTTCTTTCACACAAGCCCTAATATGAGTATTCAACTTCCTAACTGACCCTTTAGTATGAGACTCCCCAAATGCGTTTAAAAATTGCTGGTATTTCCGTTTTGTGATGTCTTGGATATAAGTTGCTCCAAATTCCTTTTTAACGACATTGAGGCTATTTTGATAACGCTCAACGGTAGTACGAGCTTTAGTGGACTTAAAATCTTTTATCCAATCCTCAAAATAGTCTGCAAAAACATCAGACTTATAAGAAGCTGCAAAACCTTTTGATAAATCTAATTCCACTTCGTCTGCAGCTAATTTAGCTTCTTTTTTAGTCGTGAATCCTCCTTTTCGAATAGGTGTATATTTTCCATCAACATATCTACTGACTGTGAATTGCCAAGTCTTACCTCTCTTTGTGATACTAGCCATTATTTCTCCTCCTTATAGAAACGTATGTTCGGTTATTGGGTTAAAAAAATATATGTGAAGACCTGAGTAGTTTTTGAGGGATGCCGTATTTGTTCATAGCAAGCTCAAGAGTAAGAGGGCTACTAAGGTCGTTCTCAAAGAATAATAATGAAAGTGCAAAAGCGTTAGCTTCTTGCTCAATTCGATCTGTTGAAAATAGAGTGTTTTTCTTCATAAAAGGTGTATTGGAATCTGGGTGACAAACAGCATGTCCTAATTCATGTGCACAAACAAATGATTGCTGTTCTTGATCCAGTTGTTCGTTAATATGGATTACTTTAATTCTAAAGTGTTTGCTATAGTATCCTAGTGTTTTTCCAAGGGGTTCAAATACCACTTGGATTCCTAATGACTTAGCCATTAGAAGAGGATTATTTGTATCATGCTTTTTTATAAGTGATTGAACTTTTCTCTCTATATGTTCCATCCCTAGTTCCCCTTACTCTTTATCTTGATACTTCTTAGGAGTGAACTTTTCTTTCGATAATCTTTTAGCAAGGCGCAAAGAATTTTCTAATGAAGCAATAAGTAGCTCCTTATCTTCTTCGTCTAAGTCATCTAGAGTCCCTCCGTCAAACGCTGCATATCCATTTTTCCTTCTAACCCATCAATCATTTTTTGAAGCTCTTTTTTAATATCTCTTTCATCTTTTAAGTTAAGTTTAGAGCTTAAATCTAAATTTATATTCTCCTCAATTCCAAGTAAAAAGTCAGAAGAAACTTTAAAATAGTCAGCAATTACTCTTACATTTTCCATTTTAGGATCTGATTGACCGTTCTCGTACCTCGAGATCATACTTTTACTTATCGTTGTGTTATATGTACTGTTTAATTTAATAACTAACTCATCAATTGATAAGTCTTTGTTTTGTCTAAGTTCTCTTAATCTATCTCCAAAGTTATTCATTATTGTACTCTCCCCGTCCAATATTCCTAATATAGGAACATAATACGATAATAGTTCCTCTAATGCAACAATAAGAAATAAATATTCCGTTTTAGGAACAAAAGTATTGACTTAGGGATATAGGGTAGATTATGCTTAATTTGTTCCTAAAAAGGAACTAAAAGGAGGTGAGCACCTTGGATAAAAGAAACAGGCAACCTTATAATAAGATAAAAGCTTACCTAGTTGAAAAAAACATTAAACATCGTGACGTGGCCAAATTATTAAGTATACAACCCAATACTGTAAGTAAAAAATTAAATGGTTTTGGTGGAGATTTTTCCTTAGAAGATGCTTGGCAAATGCACAATGAACTCGGCGTACCTATCGCCTATTTTTTTGAACCAAGTGTTCCTAAAAAGGAACATAGAATGATCTCATAATGGGGGTGCTGTAATGTGATTAATACTCTGAACTTGGTAAACGACTTACTTTTCTTAAGTCGTTTACACTTTTAACATTAATAAAGGAGTGATAACTATGCAAAGTTTACAGGTTTCGTTATCAGTTGCAATACCAGAAAATATGGTCCTAGTTCAAAAAGTTGAGTTAAAGGAATTGAGAGAGCAAGGCTTAAAGGGCGTTTATTGGTCTATGAAAGATTTAGAGCAGAGAACTTCTAAAAAACATGAATGGATTAAAGAGAACATCTTATATCCATCAAGGTTTAGAAAGATACTTGATGTTGAGAATGGGGGATTTGTTTACTATCCGAAATCTAAAGGTCAAACTTGGTCGTTTCAAGCAACTAAAATGGCAGATTTCTTAGATAAACATTTTAAAGATATTTATTCAGTTTAAAAAAAGAGTGATTCTTCTCTTTTTTAACAAGAATGCAGAATTTGATGAAAAACCTAGAATATTGGAGGGAAGCGAATGAGAAAGAATTTAGTTTTTGTGCAGTCAGACAAGGTTGTAACAGATAGTTTAATGGTTGCTGAGGTATTCGGTAAAGAGCATGCAAGAGTAATGCGAGACATTAGAGAACTTGGTTGTAGCAAAGAATTTAGAGTCGGCAATTTCGCCGAGTCCTCCTATGTAAATCAACAAAACGATGCCTAAGTATTTCATGAGTAAAAAAGGTTTCACCTTGTTGGCTATGGGTTACACAGGACCGAGTGCTATGGAATTCAAAGAACAATACATTGAGTTATTTGAACAAATGGAAGACGAACTAAAACGACCAAGAGTACTGAGTGAAAGAGAACAACTAATGGCATCTATGAAACTCTCTTTAGAAACTGCCGAAGAAATTGGAGCTGTAAAAAACGAAGTGAAAGAGATTCGTGGAATGGTAGAAAATCAGATTACTTTAGATCATGGAGAGCAACGAAGACTGCAAAAGGCTGTAGCACAGAGAATATACTTACAAACTAGAGATCCAGTGCTTAGAAACAGGTTCTTTAGAGAGTTGTACAGGGAATTAAAAGATCGTTTTGGGACTGCGAGCTATAAGGACATTAAGAGAAAAGACATGTTAGCTGCTATTAGATATATCGAAGGTTGGATACCGAGAAAGGTGTCATGAGGAGGGGCAAATTTGAAGGGGAAAGTAGAATTTATTGCGGAACGTTTAGCACTTAGACAAGAAGATGTACCAAATGCGGTGATCCACGCTAACAGTGTTTTGTACTACATAAAGAAACTTGCACCAACATTCATCAGCCTAGATTTTGGTGAGGTAAGACGATGTATGACAATGATTGATATTCACTTACAGGCAATAGAACGACTACAAAGAATGCAGAGGGAGGTAAGGAAACGTGAACATTCAAACCGATTACACTAACCCAACTTGGAGAGAATTTCAACGGCTGCTGTTAACAGAGGCACGAATGACAGAGGATATTGAGGTATGGACCAATGCCGGATACTCAGCAACTGCTAGGAGTTTAAAACGCCAAAGGACATTCGTAAGCATCCGTCGCAGGATTATGAAAGTAGCGATAAATGAGCATAAAAAAACAGCAAGCGGTGCAACGCTTACTGCTTAACATTCTAGATCAAGGATCAGCTTGATACGAAAATCATATCATGTAGCTGTTTTCTTGTCTATCGATGAGCACTTGGTGCTCATCAAAATGAGTAAGAAGTTTGGTTTCCCCCTTTCCCCATTTCTTCTTGCTCAGTTTGATGAGGTATCACTTCATCGTAAATAATTTTTAGGAGGTTACTAGTATGAAAGCTACAGGTGTAGTAAGAAAGATTGATCAGCTTGGAAGAGTAGTCCTTCCAATGGAGCTACGTAGAACAAGAGGAATTGAAGAAGGCAATCCTATAGAGATTTTTGTCGATGGGGAGAGTATCATCTTGCGAAAATATGCTCCTGTTACTACAGAGAAATCTAAAGTGATTTCAAGTATGAGAGCGTTAGTTAAAAGTGAAAAAGATCCAAATGTAAAAGAAACTCTAGAACAAGCTCTTGTGTTTTTAGGTAAGGAATAAAGGGGGATTATCTTGGACCATCCGGTTGTAAAGAATCTAGAATCCATCGGACATGCTAGTTTAGAAGATTTTAAGAACGAAAGTGTCGGTAATGATTATTTCGGTAATGAAATCATGTTTGGTGACGAGATAGTGTTAGACCCAATGACTGGGGGAACGGTTTTACGAGAGAGTTTAAGTGAGTATTTAGAAGAGCAATATGGATTTGCTTTTCGAGAAGCAAAATAAAAAAGTCCGTGTTGGAGCACGGACTCAGTAAAAAAATTTAATTAACTACATTGTAAGACAAATGTATCCACTAATCAATAAGGAGCGTGTTACATGTCAGCAATTACTTTGTATTCCACCGTCAATATGACTCGTGAGCAATGGCTACAAGCAAGAACAGAGGGTATCGGTGGATCTGATTCATCGATTATTCTCGGTATAAACAAATGGAAAACACCTTTTGAATTATGGTTAGAGAAAACTGGACAAGTACTGCCAGCTGAAATAGAAAACGATGTGATTTACTTCGGAAATGTTTTAGAAGATTTAGTAGCGGAAGAGTTTACACGCCGTAGTGGAAAGAAAGTAAGGAAGAAAAACGCTATTCTTCAACATCCCGAGCATTCATTTATGTTAGCAAATGTGGACGGGGTAATCGTTGGAGAAAAAGCAGTATTAGAGTGTAAAACTACTTCTGCCTATAACGCGAAGGAATGGGAAGATGACGAAATTCCAGCTGCTTACCTCATTCAAATACAGCATTATCTAGCAGTGTTAGGTCCAGAATACGAAAAAGCCTATATTGCAGTACTCATAGGTGGACAAAAGTTCGTTTGGAAAGAGATTGCTAGAGACGAAGAGTTAATCACCATTATTACTAATGAAGAAAAATATTTTTGGGAGCATCATGTTCTAGCCAACAATCCACCAAAGTTAGATGGATCTAGTGCAGCGGAAAAATACATTAAAGAAAAATATGATCGAGCTGCCGAAGGAAAAGTCATTGATTTAGGAACAGATGACAAGCAGGCCATTGATGACTATTTGCATTTAAAGGAGTCTATTGATGCTCTCCAAAAGCAAATGAAAGAATACGAGAATCAGATAAAGCTGTCCCTTGGTGATGCAGAGCTTGGTCAAGTACAAGACAAGCTAGTTACATGGAAAAACGTTGTTTCAAACCGTGTAGATAGCAAACAGTTGAAAGCAAACTATCCGGATATTTATAAAGCAGTTACAAAGGAGAGCTACTCACGTCGTTTTACTATAAAGGACATTGGTTAAGGAGGAAGTCATGGCTACTAATTCATCAGTAAAAAACCAACTAGTAAACAAGCAATCTACAAATGTGCAAGGTGCAACTTTAAAAGGACTACTTGCATCGCCAGCGGTGTTAAATCGTTTTGAAGAAGTGTTAGGGAAACGGGCAAGCCAATTCACTGCATCCATCTTAAGTCTATACAACAGTGAATCTATGCTGCAGAAGTCGGAGCCAATGTCTGTGATTTCATCAGCAATGATAGCTGCTACATTAGATCTTCCAGTAGATAAGAATCTTGGATATGCCTGGATTGTTCCATACAAAGGGAAGGCACAATTTCAGTTGGGTTATAAGGGATACATTCAGTTAGCTCTTAGAACAGGTCAGTATCGTTTTATCAACGTCACTCCTATTCATGAAGGTGAATTAGTCAAATGGAATCCACTAACCGAAGAAATAGACATTGATTTTGAAATGAGGTCTTCTGATAAGGTCATTGGTTATGCTGCTTTCTTTGAATTACTAAATGGATTTAAGAAAACCGTGTACTGGACAAAGGAACAAGTTGAAAAGCATAAACAGAAATTTAGTAAATCAGATTTCGGTTGGAAGAATGACTGGGATGCCATGGCTATGAAAACCGTGCTAAAAGCCATCCTCTCTAAATGGGGAATCTTATCTATCGAAATGCAAACAGCAGTAGTAGAAGATGACCGAGAACCGGAAATGAAAGATATTACGGAACAAGTAGATAACACGATAGAGTATCCGTTTGATTTAGATGCAACAGAGATGAAAGAAGCAGCTCAAGAAGCTTTAGACATGGACTTTGATGTTAAAGAGTGATGTACCCTTTAAAGTTCTCCTTCCTAAGAGTATTTGGGAGGGAGATCCTGAAAAGGAAGAACTAAAGAAGAGGATTTTGCGATATATGATTCGTTATCCAAATTATAGAGTTACTTCTGTCAAAGACGGATTTGCAGTGTGTGATAAGAAATTCTACAACAATTGAGGTGAGACGATGAACTACGTGAAGGAATTGAACGCATTTTATGAATGGTTGGAGACAAATCCTTTAAACAGCGGGGCTATTGTACTCTGGTATACATTGATGGCAGTGAATAATAAAACAGGCTGGAAGGGTGAGTTTACAATCGCTAATATGGCGCTTCAAGCTAAAACTGGTTTGTCTCGCCAACAGCTGGATAGAGCGAGAACGGAACTTATTACTAGTAACCGAATTATCTACAAGAAGTCCGGGAAAGCAAACAAAGCTGGATCGTATTCGATTGTTAGTTTTGATACACAGAACGCGCACAAAGCGGACACAGGACGGACACACGACGAACACGAAGTAACCACATTAGTTAAACATAAACAAAACAAAACTAAATTAGATGATGAGGATAAAGCGCGCACTCGCGACTCTCAAAATCCATTTATCTTTTTTGAACAAGAAGGATTTGGAACGATTAGTAGTTTTACTGCAGAAAGACTCGGATCACTTATCGACGACTTTGGAGAGGAAAAAGTCTTACGTGCGATGCAAGAGTCTGTGCTTAACGGAGCTAGGAATCTAAAGTACGTGCAAGCAATCTTAAACAATCCAAAGGCGAAAGGAGGGAAAGCAAATGAGCAAAAGTATCGCAGAGGTGTTGCAGCAACTACAGAACCGCGTACAGACCCACTCCTTGGAGACAGAGTTGGCTGGATCAAACCAACGACCAGACGTTAACTGTACCAAGTGTGAAGATAGACTAGGTTTCATTTACCGCAACGAAGACGGCATTGAGGTTTGGAGAAAATGCGATTGTATCAACCAGTTCCGTGTTCGAAAGCTGATGAAGTCCAGTCACATCACCGAAGAATTTAAACGGCTAAGTTTTAAAAGTTTTATCACAGAAGGTAAACCACAAATCATCCAAGATGCCTTTGAATGTGCCATGTTTTATGGTCGTGACTTTCAAGAGATTCGTAGTTTACGAGGAAACAGTGTTGCCTTGTTAGGGCAGCCAGGCGCAGGGAAAACACATTTACTCACAGCATTGTCAAATGCACTCATGAAGCGTTATCACGCGCCAGTACTCTATTTTCCTTTTGTAGAAGGATTTAATGATTTACGTGATGACTTTAATGCACTGGAAGAGAAAATCGGACACATGAAACGAGTAGATGTTTTGTTTATCGATGATCTTTTTAAGTCAGCAGCAGGAAAACCACGAGCAACAGACTGGACCATCGAGCAAATGTACGCGGTAATCAATCACCGGTACCTAAACCACTTGCCTATCCTCATTTCATCAGAGCTGACCATTGGAGAAATTACATCTATTGACGAAGCGCTAGTTCAAGGATTTACGAAATGTGTCGGAGTTACATGGTGCTCATTCGTGGAGATAAAAAACAATTAAATCACCGATTAGAGGGGATGTTTGACGATGTGTAATGTCTGTCGTGGTAAAGGGGTACTGTACGTTGATTCGGCAATTGGAATGACTCTTATTCAATCGTGTGAATTTGTTCCGTTGAAGAAAGAGCAGCCATTGTGGAAAGATGTGAGAAACGTATGAGTGAGATCAAAAACATTATTCAATCCTGGAGAGAGGAGCAAGCGTATGCAAAGAGTGGATGAGTCACAGAACAAACAAGATGTAAGACGAAGCTATTTAACAGATTGGCTAATCAAACACCAATTTATCAAGCATCCAGATGGTAGGCAGTTATTTGAACTTTCTTTAGTGGAATTAGAACAGAACTACATACACCTAAGATGCCAAAAAGGGAAACAGCTAGCCATTCGACAATCGGAAGACCGTTTTAAATTTGTAGCAGTCAACTAGAGGGGAGAATGAGGATGATTTCATTTACGGTTTACGGTGAACCTGTTGCCCAAGGAAGACCAAGAGCAAGTACAATTGCTGGTCGTGTGCGTATGTATGATCCAAAGAAGTCTCGAGACTTTAAGCAATATGTGAAGTTAGTTGCTGCTGAGCACAACCTGCGGGAACTGTTAGAAGGTCCTTTAATGCTAACGGTTCACATATACAAACCAACACTTAAAAGTTTTAGTAAGAAGAAAAAAGAAGCAGCTGAAAGAGGTCAAATTAGACCGATTACTAAACCAGACGTAGATAACTATGTAAAAGGGATCAAGGATGCGTGCAACAAGGTCCTGTGGAACGATGATAGTCAGATTGTTGAC